>JBBQIO010000522.1:0-3704 GCA_038325015.1 Polyangia bacterium | reverse complement strand
ATTCCTGCCAGCTAGCCACGGCACGCGGCGCGAGAATCTCTGGCCCGACGACGACGCGATGCGCGCCGGCCCAATGAACCTGGTCGCCACCGAGCGCGCGCGGCAACACCCACGCCAGCGGCTCGGCGCGCGCCGAGAGTTGCGGCAGCACAATGAGGCGAATTCCGCCGTCGCCGCGCTCGAGCCAAGCCACCGCATCGCCGTCACGGCGCCAGGTCGGCGGCGCCAACAGCTGCACCGCACCCGTCGACGGATGGACGCGGCGCCCGTCGACATAGACGCTGCCACCATTGACCGACATCAGATGGCGCCCGCACGGCGAGCGCGAGGGTGCCACCATGCCGCGCGCGACGCGACGACGCTGCTGCTTCTGCGGCGGCGGCTCCGACGTCGGAGGGACGGCCGCAGTGTGCGCCCGCGCCGCTTTTTGCGGCAAGACCATTCCCAGCGCCAGAACGAGAGGGAGCACGCGCATGGCCAACCTCCTGGTTCCATGAGCGCCCGTCTGTCGAGCAACGCAACTTTTTGTAAGGCTGCGATCCGATCGATCTCCTGCTTATTCGGCCGGGCAGGTTTGTACTTGGCACGCGCCGTCGACACACACGTGATGCGCGCAATGGCTCTTGCCGTCGCTGCATTTCCGACACATCGCAGGCAATATTCCCTTACAGTCTTTGTCCACCGTGCACGCATTCTGGTTCGTCTTCGAGGTCGACTTTGCAGGCTCTTTGCCGGGCGTGCCGTCGGCCCATGCCGGGAGAGAAACGATGACGAGCAGGCCCAGCAGCATCCCGAACATTTTCGTTTTCATCGGCAAAGTATAGCGGAGCGCTCGTGATCGGTGCCGCTATCCTCATCGTCCTCTACGGGTCGGTGCTCGCGCTCCATGTGCTTTTGCCGGGGCGCTGGGTCGACGGCTATGTCAAAGGCGCGGACGGACGTCCGCTGCGCTATCGCCTCAATGGCCTGCGTGTATTTTTCGTCGTCATCGGCCTGTACGCCACCTTGGTGTGGCGCGGCGTCATTTCCGCCGACCTGTTTTATCTTCACCGCTGGTCGATGCTGGCGACGGCCTCGGCCATCGGGCTCGCTTTTACCAGCGCAATCGTCGTCGGCGCGGCGGCCACCGGTGGCCACTCCCTCTTGGCGCAGTTCTACCTGGGCCGACGCGAAAACCCGCAGGCGCTGGCCGGGCGGCTCGACGCCAAGATGTTTCTTTATCTGGTGGGCGCGCTGATCCTCGAGCTCAACCTTCTGTCCTTTGCAGCGCATCACGTCGCAACGCATCCCGATGATCCGTCACCCGGTGTCTACCTTTATGTCGCGCTGTTTTCTTTTTTCATCATCGAATATTTGAATTTCGAAGAGGTGCACCTTTATACCTACGATTTTTTCGCCGAGCGCGTTGGCTTCAAGCTCGGTTGGGGCTGCCTGGTGTTCTATCCGTTCTTCTATGGAATCGGATTGTGGAGCGACGCGGACCACGCCAACCCGCACACGCCGAAGGCTTTGCTGCTGGCGTGCGCCGTGCTGTTTTTTGCCGGCTGGTCACTGGCGCGCGGCGCCAATATGCAGAAATTTTATTTCAAAACACGGCCCGGGAAAAAACTATTCGGTATCGAGCAAGAGGCGCTCGAAGCCGACGGCCACCGCCTCTTGGTTAGCGGCTTCTGGGGGCTGTCGCGCCATATTAACTACTTGGGCGAAATTCTGATGGCCACTGCGCTGACGCTCAGCCTCGGCCATCCGTCTAACCCATGGCCGTGGCTCTATCCGCTTTATTACGTTGCGCTGCTGTTTCCCCGGCAAGCCGCCGATGACCAGCGCTGCCGAGAAAAATACGGACCGCTGTGGAAGCGATATTGCGAGCGCGTGCCCTACCGCATCATTCCTTGGATTTACTGAGCTATGATCTCGCGGAAATCGGGATCGTTGGCCAGCGACGCGTTCACCATCTACCAGGTCAGGGGCGCCGTACGCCAAATATCCTTGGCGTACTCCTTGATTGTACGGTCGGAGCTGAATTGACCCATTTTAGCAATATTGAGAATCGCCTTCCGATGCCACAGATCGGGATCGCAGAACGCCTCACTGACCTTTGCCTGACACTCGACATACGCCCGAAAATCAGCCATCAATAAATATTCGTCGCGGTCCAAGAGTCGCTCGATCAGCGGCCGAAACTCGTCCCTGCGATCGGGAGAAAAGAAGCCACTCGAAATTAGGTCGAGCACTTCCTGCAGCTCCGGATCGCGTTCGTAGTAGTCGCGCGGTCGATAGCCCGCCGCCAACTTGGCCTGCACCTCTTCGGCATCCAGACCGAACAGGAAGAAATTTTCGGCGCCGACCTCCTGGCGGATCTCGACGTTGGCCCCGTCGAGCGTGCCGATGGTCAACGCGCCGTTGAGCGCAAATTTCATGTTGCCGGTGCCCGACGCCTCTTTGCCGGCGGTGGAGATTTGCTCCGATAAGTCGGACGCCGGAAAGATTCGCTCGGCCAACGATACCCGATAATTGGGGAGAAATAGGACCTGCATGTGCTCGTTGACCTGCGGATCGTGATTCACCACGCTGGCCACGGCATTGATGAGCTTGATGATGTCTTTGGCAACGAAATAGGCCGGCGCGGCCTTGCCGCCGAACAGGAACGAGCGCGGGACATGCGGCGCCTCGGGCTGCTTCTTGTAACGCAGATAGAGCGCCACGATGTGCAGCACATTCAAGAGCTGCCGCTTGTATTCGTGAATGCGTTTGACCTGAACGTCGAACAGCGAATCTGGATTCAGGCGAATCTTGTATTCGGCCGTAATCCAATCGGCGAGCGCCGCCTTGTTGGTCTGCTTGATAGTCCGAATCTGGGCGCGAAACTCGGCGTCCTCGGCGTGTGGTATGAGCTCGGCCAGCCGGTCGAGATCGCGCATCCAGCCGTCGCCGATGCGCTGCGTGATGGCCTCGGCGAGCTGCGGGTTGGAGCCGATCAACCAGCGCCGCGGCGTGACCCCGTTGGTCTTGTTGTTGAATCGCTCGGGCCACATCTCGTTGAAGTCCGAAAGCAAATGCTCGCGCAATAATCGAGTGTGCAGTGCAGCTACACCGTTGACCGAATGCGACCCGACGACCGCGAGCGCGGCCATGCGCAGTCGCTGATTCTCCGGCCGCCCATCGCCCTCGGCAAACAGCGACATCCGCTCCAGCCGCCCATTGTCGCGCGGAAAGCGCGTCATCACGCGTCGCAAGTGGCGACGATTGATCTCGTAACAGATCGACAGATGGCGCGGCAAAATACGCCCGAACATCTCGACCGGCCACGTCTCCAGTGCCTCGGGCAAGAGTGTGTGATTGGTGTAGCCGAACGTGGCCTGCGTCAGCTCCCACGCCTTGTCCCATTCGATCTTTTCGTCGTCGACCAACTTGCGCATCAGCTCGGCGATGGCCACCGCGGGGTGCGTGTCGTTGAGCTGAACCGCGACCTTGTCCGGCAGATTGTCGAACGACGAATGGTTGACGCGATGGCGGCGCAAAAGGTCCTGCAGCGATGCGGCGACGAAAAAATACTGCTGCTTGAGTCGCAGCTCGCGGCCGAACATCTTGACGTCGCTTGGGTAGAGCACCTTCGAGATGGTCTCGCTCCTGTTCTTGTCCAGCACCGCGCGCTCGTAGTCACCATCGTTGAATTGCGTCAGATCGAATTCGCTGCTCGATCG
>JBBQIO010000521.1:0-3707 GCA_038325015.1 Polyangia bacterium | reverse complement strand
ACCTGGCGATCGCGCGCGTGCCCGCTTCGCTCTAACCGAACGCTTCGCGAAAAAGGCCGAGCGCCTCCTGCACCGGCCGATCGGAATAGCTGAACAGCACGGCCTCGGTGCGCGCGCGATGCCGGTGGGGTGTCCAGTTCGGAACGACGACGATGTCGTGCGGCCCCCAGCCGAACGTTCGCCGGTCTGCGCCTTCGCCGATTTCAGTTTCGCCCTCGCCCTCGACCACGCAGAAGACGGTCGCGTCGGTCGCGCGGCGCATCGCCGTGGCGCCGTCCTTGGGCACCAGCTGAATGAACGCCGCGATGGTGCCGAGGGGATCGCGCCCGGTCTGCGGATCGACGAAACGAAACAGCGGCCCGCGACGCGCATCGAAGTCGCCGTCGCGCTCAAGCTCGCCGAGTGCACGCCGGCTGTCACGGTAGCGATAGTTGAAGATCGAGCGCGGGCGCAGCGCCTCGTGAGGTCGCGGCCCGGTACCGGCGGGCTGCAGGCCAGCGCCATAGCGCGTCTGCGCCGTGCCTTCAGGCCGGACGCCTTCGATGGGCTGGCCTACGCCGCCCTCGGAGAAGCCACAGCCGAGATATTGAATGAGTGGAATATCGAGGCCATCGAGCCAGACCATCGGAGTCTGTCCGTTGTGTCCGTGTGCATGCCAGCTCCACGGCGGCGTGACGATGAAATCGCCTGGCTCCATGGTCGTACGCTCGCCGTCGACCGAGGTGAACGCGCCTTGCCCCTCGACGATGAAGCGCAGCGCGGACTGCGTGTGGCGATGCGGCGGCGCGACCTCGCCCGGCAGGATCAGCTGCAATCCGCCGTACAGCGCCGACGTGATGCGGTGCTCGCCGACATGCGCCGGGTTTTCCAAGATGAGCACGCGCCGCTCGGCTTCGTGGGCGCTAATGAGCTGACCCGCCTCCATCAGATAGGGTCGAACATCGGTGTATCGCCAATGCACGGGTGCGCACACCGCCGTCGGCGAGCGCGGCACCAGGCGCGCCAACACCTCCCATAACGGCGTCAATCCGACGGTGGCGATCCGCTGATAAAACGCGGCGCGCGACTCGCTCATGCTTTGGCCTCGTCGGGCGTCTCGGCCATTTCGGGCACGTCGGGCAGGGTTAGCCCGACGCGATGCGCGACCTCGGTGGCGCGCTTGATGTACTCGGCGCGCATGCTCTCGTTGGTGCGCTGCTTGATCTTCCATTTGCGGAAGAGCTCGTTGTTGTGCGACCCGCTGCGGCCGAAAAACGGCGGCAATCCGGGAAACACCCTGTCGACCGCGACCTGCATGCGCGCTTTGCCTTCGGGGGTCTTGCACAGCTCACGGGCAAAATCCTCGCCGAACTGCGCATGGAAGCGCTCTTCGGGCATGGTCATACGCGCCAGGTTGCGCAGTGGGTGAAAGCTGCACTCAAGCAGATCTTCGACCTGCAGAATCTCCGCGAGGTCGGCCAGGAGCTTGATGGCGACAAACTCCTCCCACGTTGAGAGCGGATATTCGAAGATCGACAGCGGCTGCTTGTCGGTCTTCTCCGGCAGCATGCGGTGGTCAGCCACGCCCATCTTTTGGCCGAGCTCAAAAAAGCGCACGTGATGGCCGTACTCTTCCATCGCCACGCGGCAGGTCAGCCATTTGGCGTACGGATTGGGCGCCAGCGCGATGGCCGGCTCGTCGAACACGCGCGCGCCGTACAGCTCGTTGATCGCGTGGCTGACGACCAGCTTGGCGCACGCCTGCTGATACTCCTCGGGCTGCGTGGCCAGCTCTTCACACGTCTTGACCTGCAAACGAGGCGTGCTTTCCATGATCGCTCCTTTTTCTACAAAACTGGTTCGCTGGAAAACGCGTCGAGGTCGGTGACCAGCTCGCTGAGCTGCGGCGCCAGAGTCGTCATCGCGGCCGTCAGATCGCTCGCGCTCCAGCTCGACGTCGGCGCGACCGCGCGGCCGATCGGGCGCGGCTGCGAAAAGACGAACAGCTCGCGCGCGCGCACGCCGAAGAGCTGTCCCGACAGGTGCGCTCCGGCGTCGCTGCACAGGTAGGCGCACAGATCGGCGACCGGAGTGGCCGGCACCTTGAGGGCTCCCTCTTTGTAGCGGGTCTGCGCGGCGTCGGCCGGCTTGATCGACTCGGTGACGCGCGTGGCGGCAAAGGGCGCGATGGCGTTGGCCGTGACCCCGCTGCGCTGAAGGTCGTGCGCGGCGACGCGCATTAAACCGAAGAGCCCGGCCTTCGATGCGCTGTAAGCGGCCTGTCCATAGTTCCCGTAAAACCCGGACGTGGAGACGATATGCACAATGCGCCCCCAGCGCCCGTCGCCGCGGCCGGCCTTGGCCTGTTCGCGGAGGTGCGGCGCGGCTGCGTTGATGAGGTAGTAACCCGCCGACAGATTGTTCTGCACCACCGCGTCGAAGTCGGCCGGCGAGCCCTTCCACACGAAGCCGTCGCGCAAAATGGCGGCACTGTGGACGACGATGTCGATCGCGCCGAAGCGCTCTTTGGCCAGCGCCACCGCGCGCCGCGCCCCCTCGCCGTTGGCGGTCGCGATGCTGTCGTCGAACCCGGTCGCTCGTTCGCCCAGCGTCGCGGCGAGTTGCGACGCGATCGGCGCGGCTTGAGCCGCCGCGTCGGGACGGCCATCGATGGTGACGCCGTTGTCGGCGATGACCACGCTGGCCCCCGCGGCGTGTAGCCGCTCGACGATCGCCCGGCCGATGCCCCGTCCGCCGCCGCTGACCAGCGCCACGCGGCCGTCTAGCTCATGTCCTTGGTTCGTGATCACGTGCGGTCTCCCTGTGCGGGCACGGTAGTGTCGCCGCGTGCCAGCTGTTCGCCGACGGTGTAAAAGGCGTCGGCGTGAAGATCGCCGGCCGGCAGGCCCGCACCCAGGAGCACCGCCTTGACCGCGTCGACCATCACTGGCGGTCCGGCGGCGTACGCCTTGGCGCCGTCGAAGGGAATGATGCCGGCGGCCAGATCTTGGCGCACGATCTCGTGCACGAATCCGCGGCGTGGCGCCCATTCCGCGATCGGCTCGGCGGGTACGCCGGGCTCACTGAAGGCGATGACCACGCGCAGACTCGCATGCGCCGCGGCCAGCTCGGCCAGCTCATTATTGCCGTATACACCGTATACAAAAGATGCGGATCGAATACCGAAATAGACATGAATGGGACGCGTAGGCCGCTCGCGCAGCGCGGCCCGGACGATCGAGAGCATCGGCGCCAAACCGGTACTGCCGGCAATGAGCAGGAGCGGACCGGTGTGCTGGGGCCGCAGATGGGCACTGCCAAACGGCCCCCGAATTTCGGCGCTATCACCGGCACGCAGCACGTCGCGCACGAAGCGGCTGACCCGTCCATCGGGCAGCACACGAACGTGAAGCTCGAAGCGGGTTGGGCTGCCGTGGTCCTCGGGCGCGTTGGCCAGCGAAAAATTGCGCGGTGGCAGCGTGCCGAACGAGACCTCGGCGTACTGGCCGGCGGAAAAGATCCACTCGGTCGGCTCGAGCGCCGTCAGACGCACGCGAACCGTCGCTTCGGCGACGGCCTCGACGGCCTCGACCCTACAGGGCAGTCGCACCACCGGGTGGGTCACGACTTCGTCGCTCTCCAGCCAGGCGACCGAGCAATCTTCCCACGGCGTCGCACGGCACGCCAAGATCAGCCCCTCGGCGCGCTCGCTGTCGCTTAGCGCATAC
>JBBQIO010000520.1:0-3713 GCA_038325015.1 Polyangia bacterium | reverse complement strand
ACGAGCATGAACCCGGGATTGGCCGCTGACCGAGGCGTGCATGCCCGCATCGCCGGGAAGCCCATATCGGTTATCTAGCCGAGCCCACCTACTTGAATGTAGGGGTTCAAACATCTCGTCCATCGGCCAGGGGGGTTGGTTGCAGTTTTGACGGCGCGTCACCGCAAGGTGGTGCGCCGTTTTTTTATCGCGACTGGTGCAGCGACAGGACGCCGACGTAGGCGTAGCCCATGAAGAACAGCATCAGGAACGGCATCGACACGTAGTGGCCCATCTGCACTGCGATGACCATGGCGACCACGAAGTACAAAGCGAGGATCACCTCGACGAACGGAATCAGCGTCTTGGCGGCGCGATACTTCTTGGCCGTCCAGCCCTCGAACTTGCGCACTACGCCGTGTTTCGGCGTGCGCACGAACTCGCCCGACGACGAGCCAATCAGCGCCTCGACGACGGCGCGCGTCTGGTTGATGCACAGGCCGATGCCGAGCGACATCATCAGCGGAAGTCGCCGCAGCGTCGCCTTCCAGTTGCGCTGAATCTCGCGCTGCGACGTGATGTAGAACGACGCGATCGATAGAGTCGTGCCGAAAAAGAGCGGCAGATCGATCATCACGACTTCACGCCAGCCGTGACGCGTGCGCACCAAAAGATTCGGCAACAGCAGGATCGACAGTAGGAGCAAGAGCGGGTAGGCGAAGTTGTTGGTCAGGTGGAAGAACGCCTCGACCTTGACGCGGAACGGAACCTTGGAGCGCCAGATCGTCGGCAGGAGCTTCTTGGCCACCTGGATCGAGCCCTTGGCCCAGCGGAACTGCTGCGACTTGAACGCGTTCATCTCGACGGGGAGCTCGGCGGGCGAGACCACGTCCTTGAGGTACACGAACTCCCAGCCCTTGAGCTGCGCGCGATACGAAAGGTCCATGTCCTCGGTGAGCGTGTCGTGCGACCAGCCGCCCGCGTCCTCGATGGCCGAGACGCGCCAGATGCCGGCAGTGCCATTGAAGTTGAAGAAGCGGCCCGAGCGGTGACGCGCGGTGTGCTCGATGACGAAGTGACCGTCGAGCATCATGGCCTGCAGCTCGGTGAGGCGTGAGTAGTCGCGGTTCACATGCTCCCAGCGCACCTGCACCATGCCGATTTTTTCTTCGGCGAAGTGATGGATGGTGTCGTGCAGGATGTCGACCGGCGGCAAGAAGTCGGCGTCGAACACGAGCACGAACTCGCCGCGCGACGTGCGCAGCCCATTGGCCAGCGCGCCCGCTTTGAAGCCCACGCGATCGACGCGATGGATGTACTTGGCGTCGATGCCGAGCGCGACCAGCTCGGCGCACTTGCTGCGGCAGATCTCTTGCGTCTCGTCGGTGGAGTCGTCGAGCACCTGGATTTCCAGACGGTCGAGCGGATAGTCGATCTTGGCTACGGCGTCGAGCAGACGGGCGGCAACGTACATCTCGTTGAACAGCGGCAGCTGCACGGTGACCACCGGCAGCTCCAAAAAGCGGCGCACCGGCTGCGGATCGTTCTTGCGATGCCGGTAATACAGATACACCAGCGTCGACCGATGAAAGCCATAGACCGCAAGGGTCAAGAGCACGGTCAGATAGGCGGTGATGAGGAAGTGCTCAAACGTCAACCAAGCTAAAACGGACGTCATCATGATGAAGGCGGGCTCCTTGGAGTCCTGTGTTACGGCAGGCCGGAGCGGCAATTGTCACGGACTTGTACTCTCGTGTAATTACTTGTCGCAGGTACACTGCGTCAGAAAATTCTCCAGCGTTTTTCTTGACATCGCCGTTGACGCAACGCATGGTTCGCCACTAACGCATTGCGTTAACAACAAGGAGATCCCGATGAACGTCACTGAACGCCTTCTTGGTACCTACGCCAACGCCCGTGGCCAGATCGAGGGGCAGATCCAGGTCATCGAGGCGCGCGCCACGGAGCTCGAACGCCGCGCCAAGGAGTCGTTGGACGCTGTTCCCGTACAGCTTCGCGGCGCCTGGTTGGTAGTGCTCGAGAAGGTGCGCGGTGCGCTCGATTTCGCCACCCGCGACGAGCTGCTGCAGCTCAGCGAGCGGGTCGAGGAGCTTTCGCAGAAGATCGACAAGCTAGTTCGCGGCGAAAAGATCCGCGATGCGGTGATCGCCAAGAGCGAAGCGGCGAGCGAAAAGGTGATTCAACGCGCCGACAAAGAAGAGGTCAAACCCAAGACCGAGTCGGCCAAGAGAGCGCCGCGCCCGCGCAAGCGCTAGCTCTTTTCGACGGGCTTTTCGACGCGCAGGGTTTTCAAAAACTGCGCCGCCTGACGCAGCCGTCGTCGCACCAACTCTTTGCCGATCACATCCATCGTGTCGAACAGCGGCGGCGCCGCGGTGCGCCCGGTGATCGCGACGCGCACCGTCATGAACAGCTCTTTGGCTTTCCAGCCCAGCTTGTCGCCCAGCGCGCGGATCGCCGGGTCGACGGTGGCGACGGTAAACGGCCGCACCAGATCGAGCGCATCGGCCAGCTCGCCCAGGACAGTGGCCGTCTCCTGCGGCGTGCGACCTTTGGGCAAAAGATCTTTTTGCGCGGCGGTGTACTCGACGTCGCCGGCGAAGAAAAAGCTGGTCGCCGGAATCAGCTGATCGAGCCGCTCGATGCGCTCGTGCTCGAGCGCCAAGACGCGCAACAAATACTCGTCGGACAGCCGCCACTGACGAAAACGCGCCAAGAGCTCAGGCACGGTCAGCGCGCGCAAATAGAGTCCATTGAGCCAGGACAGCTTCTCCAGGTCGAACACCGGACCGCCCGCCGAAACCTTTTTCCAGTCGAACGCGCCGACCATCTCGGCGACGGTAAACTTCTCCTGATTATCGCCGAACGAAAACCCCATCAGCCCCAAGAAATTGAGCAGCGCCTCGGGCAGATAGCCAGCGTCGCGGTAGTAGTCGAGCGACACCGGGTTCTTGCGCTTGGAGATTTTCGATTTGTCGGCGTTGCGTAAAAGCGGCATGTGGATGAACTGCGGCGCCGTCCAGCCGAACGCCTCGTACAGCTGCAGATGCTTGGGCGTCGACGACAACCACTCCTCGGCGCGTACGACGTGGCTGATTTCCATCAGGTGATCGTCGACCACGTTGGCCAAGTGGTAGGTGGGAAAGCCGTCGGACTTGAGCAGCACCTGATCATCGATCGTGTCGTTGGCGAACTCGATGGCGCCGCGCAACAAGTCGTCGAAGCGGGTGACGCCCTCTTTGGGCATGGCCAGCCGGATGACGAACGGCTCGCCGGCGGCGACCCGCGTTGCGACGTCGTCGGCCGGGCGATGGCGGCACAGTCCGTCGTAGCCGCCGGGCCGCTTCTCGGCACGCTGTGCCGCGCGCAAGGATTCGAGCCGCCCTTCGGTGCAAAAACAGCGGTAGGCCGCGCCTTTGTCGACGAGGATTTTGGCGTGCTCGACATAGATCGCCGAGCGCTCCGACTGCCGGTAGGGGCCGTGCGGACCGCCGACGTCAGGCCCCTCGTCCCAGGCCAAGCCGACCCACTTTAAGGCGCGCAGAATCGCGTCCTCGGAGTCCTTGGTCGAACGCGCGCGATCGGTGTCTTCGATGCGCAGGATGAATTTGCCGCCCGCTTTTTTGGCGAAAACATAGTTGAAGAGGGCGATGTAGGCGGTGCCGACGTGCGGGTCACCGGTGGGCGAAGGGGCGATGCGGACGCGGACGGAC
>JBBQIO010000519.1:0-3714 GCA_038325015.1 Polyangia bacterium | reverse complement strand
TGGTTACTTCTTCTTGGGTCCGCGGTCGGTGGTGGGATCGAGGATCATAGTGCGATCGCTCTCGATAACTCGCCGGGCTGTGCCGGTGACTTTGCCCATCGGTGCGGTAGTGCCGAGCTCGCTGGTGGTCGCCATGATGGTGCGGCGGGCAGTGTCCTCTTGTCCTTCGATCGGCGCAACGTCGGCCCGAGGGGCGCGGCGAAGTGGCGGCTTGGTTCGCGGCGTAGAGCTGAACGGATCATCGGCCGGCTTGCCGAGGTCTGTGGCCGGCAGTGCCATCGTCTTTTGGTTGGACGCTGCGATCGGCGCCTCGGCGCTGAGCGCACGCGCCAGATCCTCTTCGGAGGTGATGACGTCCGATTCGCTGACGTCGACGCCCATGGCGCTCGAGCCGACCGACAGAAATTCCTGTAGCTGCGCCGTGTTCTGGTCGACGGCGAAGCGGAGGTAGTACTGACAGTTGGCCGGCTTCTCGAGCTGAATGATCTCGTGAATACGAACCATCGCCTCGGTCGAAACGTCCTTGTAGGAGACCGGCATCTCGATGATGAACGCGTGCGCCAGATTCACCGGCGGCAAAATCACGGTGTCGACGCCGATGCCCGAGCTGATGCCGATTCGCCAGCCGCGAAACGGCCACTGATTTTCGCGGATGGTTGGCTCGTGGCCGGTGAATAGGCTCAAGAAAAGCTTGATTCCCTTGACCGTGCCGCGCGTCCGGTAAAGCTCGATCGCCTTGCGGATCAGCCGGCGCTTCTTGGCCAGCGGCCAATCCTCGTCGAGGACCATCGCCGACCACGACGCCAACCAGGGCAAGAACTCGGGCGGCGCTTCGTAGGGATCAAAGTAGGTGTGGATCTTGTCGAGCTTCTCCTCGACCGAGCCGAACATGTGCTGAACCACCCACAACAGGTCGCGGATAAAATTGCGGCCGTTGAGATCGCCGTGCTGGTAAATCGACGGCAGCCACTTGATGTAGCTCTCGCGCGAGACCGTGAGCAGGACCTTCTCGCCCGAGTAGATCATCTGGCCGCGCGCCGGCTTTTGCGCCAGCACAGTGTCGCGCGCTTCGTAGCTCTCCTGGAAGGTGACGCCATCGAGCACGAGCCCGAGATGCTCCAAGATGAGCTTGGCTTTGATGTACGGCATGCCCTGAACTTCGGGCATGCGCACGAGCGCACGCTGTTGGGAGATCATCGCGTGCGACCTCCACACGCGTGCATCAGACGATCTCCTCGCGCACGCGCTCGACGACGGCGACGTTCACCAGGTGCACCAACTCGGACGGCTCGACGCGCACGTTTTCGACGGTGATGCGGCGATCTTCGTCGAAGATGAGAATCGAATCGATGGCCTCGACGCCGGGCACGTCCTCAACCAGATGGGCCAGATCGGTCTTGTAGACTGCGCGGCCGAACGGCCAGCCCTTTTCGTCGCGCCCGCCGACCAACGGATGCATGTAACGACGGAGCCGCTCTTCGATCTCGCGCTTGACTCGCTCGGTTTGGCCGACCGAACGCCGCACCAGCGTCACTTTGAGCGAGATCTCGACGTAACCCGGCTTGATGACCTCGAGCGCGGTCCCGACTAAGCGCCGTTCGTCGAGATAGTTTTTGACGTAGCGCAGGAGCTCCTGCGGCGGCACCAGCCGCTTGGTGAAATCGAGATTGTCTTCGTCGCCGCGCGGCACGATGACGACTTGCACCTCGCCGTTGTGCTGTTGCGACGGCAGGCACTTGGCGCGGGCCACTCCGGTCGAGGCCTTGAGCGTCAACGCCTCGAAATCCTCGGCCGTCACCGCGCGATCGCGGCTCTTGAGCGTCAGCGGCGCACGCGCCTTGGCCTCTTCGACCGTCTCGGCGTCTGATCCGCCCGCGGCCGGCACGGCGTTGAAGCACTTCTCGACATAGGCGATGGCGCGCGTGAGTTGCGTGAGCGTGTTGCCGTTGACGTTGCCGCGCACGCCGCCACCGACCTGATAGCGACGCAGGACGATGTTGTTGCGCCCCTGCGGCGGAACCATGCCGCGCGTACCGTCGCCGAAGCCGACGCGCCCGGTGATCGGATCGCGCGTGTAGTGGCGAGCACGCCCCCCAGAATCGAACAGGCTGTCGACCGCCTTCCAGCGGACCCAGTAGTTGCCGTCGACCGTGCGCACCGAGTCGTCGCCCAGGTCGTCGATCTCCTCCGATGGTGGCAAATCGCGCTCTTGAATTTCGAGCACCTCGCCTTCAAGCAGCGGCCCGTGTGACAAGGGAAAGCTCTGTGCCGGCGTGCCGTCCGACGAGCCGAGAATTTCGTCGCGGATGGTGACGACGTTGGCCGCCTCCACCGTGTTGGTCAAGATGCGCTGAATGCGCGGCGGTTTGACGTACCCGCCCATCTCCAGCCGACCGCGAATCCAGTAGCGGTCCTCGGTGAACTTCAAGCTGCGCGCGTGATCGTCGGGCCCGACGAAATCCACGAAGCCACTCTGCGTGAAGTTCTTGGTGCCGTCGATGACGACCAGCGGCTGCCAGGCCGCGCCATCGTAGTACTCCCACAGCACGCGCTGCTCCGATTCCCACAGCGCGTCGCGATCGGCGTACCACCCTTTGAGAAACTCCTCGTTGCTGCGCGAGTCGCCGCCGGGGCGCAGGGTGACGTCGGACAAAAGGATGTAGATGGAGACCGGGTCGTTCGGCAGCGCGCCGTTCCAACCCAGATAGATCGCCGCGCCTTCATCCGGGACCGCAGAGAAGGGCTGGAAGGTGCGGTACTCGACCTTCGACTCTTCGGAGTGATCGCGGAAGCGGAAGTCGTTGTACGACAGCACGTGCTTCACGTTCTGGAGATCCGCGCGATACTTGAACGCGATCGACTTGAACGCCGGCGGCTGGAGCGGACGGTCGTCACGCCACACCCACTTGTCTCCGTCGAGCATGTAGCTTCCGGGCGAGCCGTAGTCGCCGAGCTCAACGCGCGCGCGAATCCAGTAGTTGGTCTCGCCGTTGACCTCGCCGGGGGCGGCGTCCTTGGGCACGCGAAACGTCACGACGCCGGTCTTGGTGAACGCGTTGGTGCCGTCGATGAAGCCCCACTCGCTGTCACCGCCGCGGCGGCCATTGGGGCCCGACTTGCCCATGATGCGCCAGCGTTTGCCGTCGAAGTACTCCCACGACAACACGAGGTCGTTGCTGCCCCGCGCCGGTGCCGCGACTGTCGGGTCGGACATCGCGATCTCGATGCGCACCTCGGCGTCCCCCTGGGAGAGCAGCTCGCGCGATGCTAGGTACAGGCACTGGTCGATCTTGGGCTGCGTCCCGAGCGGGTGAGAGTTCTTGCCCAGGTCGAGCGCCAAGAAGACTCCGCCGTCGAGATTGGCGAACGCGTGATCCGGCAAGACTCCTTCGCCGACCACTTCGATCACCGCTTTGGCAGTGTTGAGTTCGGTCTCCCACGGGTTCTGCGGCACCTCGGCGAGGCGCCCGCGAACCCAGTAATCGTCGACCGCGTGCACCGTCGTTTTTCCCATGTCCTGCGGGCCGAAAAAGACGACCTCGCCGCGATCGACCTCGACCGGCATCACGCGTAGCTCGCGCCAGCGTCGGCCGTTCCAGTATTCCCATTCGAGCAGACGTGCCAGATCTCGGCCGCCGTGATCCGGTGCCGCCAGGTTCAGCCGCAGGACGGACGCATCGCTGAGCGTCTCGAAGCGTGGATCGCCCAGATAGA
>JBBQIO010000518.1:0-3717 GCA_038325015.1 Polyangia bacterium | reverse complement strand
CCACGGGTCCATGCGTTCGCCGCCCCGCGTTGCCTTGTCGAACCGCTTCCACGCGTCAGCAACGACCTCGGCAGGCGTCGTGGCCGCGAGACGCAGCAGATCGAGCGCCCGCTTGGGCTCGGCGGGCGACACGAAGACGGTCTCGTCGGCGCGCACGTAGATGAGGACGTGGGGCCGCAGTGGGTCGGCGTCGGCGATGCACGCGCGGGCAGCATCGGTCTCGGCACGCAGCACGAACAGCGCGCCCGCTGGAAAATCCGCGTTTGCGTCGAGCACCGAATGCAGGCCGCCGGGCATCTTGGGCAGTTCCAGCCGCTCCTCGGGGCTGAGCTGGGCGAGGTCGAGACGGAGATCGTTCAGCGTCATGTCGGTGATCGACACGCCGCTCGCCATGTCGTCGAGATCGATGGCGCGGGTCTGAAGTGCCTCGAGCTGTTGGCGGCGATAATCGAGGTCGTTCATCCGGTCGCCGGACTCGGCTTCGATGATGTTCTCCTCACCGGTCGCCGACACGTCGAGCAGCTTCATCTTGCCCGACACGCTGCGCTCGAGGCCGATGTAAGCGTCGAGGTCGACGTTCGGCCAGAAGTTGACGAGCTGTATCCGCGTGTTCGGTGACCCGAGGCGATCGATGCGGCCGAAGCGCTGGACGATCCGCACCGGATTCCAGTGGATGTCGTAGTTGACGACGCAATCGCAGTCCTGAAGGTTTTGGCCCTCGCTGATGCAGTCGGTCGCGATGATCAGGTCGAGTTCGTCCTCGTTGCGGAGCGACTCGGGTCGGCCACGTGATTGCGGCGAGAACGCCGTCAGGATCGTGCCCAGGTCGGCGCGCATTTTCGGATGCGTCGTCTTGTTGGTTTGTCCAGTGACGAGCGCCATGTGCGCCGGATAGTCGGCACGTATCGCGCCGTAGAGATAGGCGGCCGTATCACTGAACGCCGTGAAGACGAGCAGCTTGCGATTGTTCGGATTATAAGGAGCGGCCAGTTTCGCGGCGACCAGCGCGCGCAGCTCGGCGAGCTTGGCGTCTCGATCGGCTGTAACGCCGCGCGCCTGGGTCAACAGCTTGGCGAGGCGCGCGCGGTCCTCGCTCAAGTCCTGACGCCAGCGCACCAGATCGGCATCGGACAGCAAAACCCGCACGCGGCGCCCGACGCCGAGCTCGTCAATCAGCGGGTCATCCTCAGCCAGCTCATCGATCGCCGGGGCATCGATGGCGTCGTCATGCCGGTCGATCCGCTCGATAAGCGCCGTGACCTCTACCAGCTGACGCTCGATCGTCAGGGCGAAGGCATGGACGCTCGATTCCATGCGCTTCAGCAGGTTGATCCGCATCAGCGCGACAAGGCTCTCTTCGCGGTCGAGCTGACGGAAAACGCTGTTGCCGATGTCCTGATTATAGCGGCGATCATACGCATCACGCTTGCCCGGCAGCACGTAACGCAGCGGCGCATAGGCGGCGAGCGACAGCCGGCGGATTTCGGAATTGATCGTGCCAATAGGCGGGAACGTGCCGTCGCTGTCGGTGTCCGCCTTGATATTGCGCGGCGGCAGCTTGTCTGGAAAAAAGCCAGTCTCGGCAGTTCCGTAATATTTCGCAATGTGCTTTCGCGATCGCGCGATGGTCAGCAGATCGAGCAACCGGAAATAGTCGAAGCCCAGCATCTCGAGAAGCTTCGCCGACGAACGGCGGTCGTCGGGCAACTCTTGCCATTTCCTGAACTGCGACTGTGCGAGGCGGATCGTCCCGCTGATGTTGGCGATACCGTGCCCAGCAAGCGCGCGATCGTCACCCTCGGTGGCAAATGCGATCTGATTTTTCAGGTCATTGAGCCGGTTGTTCACCGGCGTTGCCGACAACATCAGCACGCGTGTCTTCACGCCCGCCTTCATCACACGGTTCATCAGCCGGTCGTATCGGCTGTCGTGCTCGGCCCCTGACGGACGATTCCGGAAATTGTGCGATTCGTCGATGACGACCAGATCGTAATTGCCCCAGTTGACGTGTTCGAGGTCGATCTCGCCGGACAGGCCGCGATCGCGCGACAGGTCGGTGTGGTTCATCACGTCATAGTTGAAGCGGTCCGCCGCAAGGTCGTTGCGGACGTCATTCGCCTTCCACAACGTCCAGTTTTCTCGCAGCCGCTTTGGCGCGAGGACCAGAACCCGGTCGTTGCGCAGCTGATGATATTTAATGACTGCCAACGCCTCGAACGTCTTTCCGAGACCCACGCTGTCGGCAAGGATACAGCCGCCGAACCTTTCGAGCTTGTCGATCGCGCCGATCACGCCGTCGCGTTGGAAGCGGTAAAGCTTCGACCAGATTTTCGTCGCGGCTATGCCCGTGGCGGAATCGACAATCCGTTCGGCACCGGCGCCCTCCTCCATGTCGGCAAAAAGGCGATGAAGCGTCACACGATACGGAACAACGGGCCCGTGATGCTGGGCATGCCGCGCGACAGCGGTATCGAGCGCTACCTTCATGGCCGGGTCCGCAATCTGCCACTGCGTCTCGAACCAGGACGTGAGTGCGGCCAACTCTGCTACGTCGTCGGCTCGCTGGACGAACCCCAGCCGTTGTGGAGGCGCAAGGCCAAGCCCGTCGGTGGTCAGCGCGCAATTGCCTACAAATCCCACTGCGCTCTCGACCAGAAGGATAGATTGCCCAAGGGGGAGGCGGGCGCCGCGCACTTCCGCCGTTTCCAGCAACTTGACGGTCTTCAAAGCGTCGGCGCGCTGGCCAAGCTGATTGCGCCGACCGCGGTCGTGGATAGAGCCTAACAGTGCCGCGTCAGCGTCAAGGCCGTTGTCGAGCATGACTCGCGCCTCTGCCGCTAGCCCACCGCGCTCGCGTAGAGCTGCGATCCCGGCGAGCGACACATCGGTCGAGGCGATGTTCTGCCGTCCATGCGTCACTCGTGCCGCGATCTCGTCGATCATCGTGCGCAGGGAAGTGGGGTCGAGAAGGTGCATTTTCGACCGATAGCACGGACTTAATAGGTGAACAGCCTCGGCAGAGCCTTGAGGGGTGGAACGGAGAACTCGAGCAAAAAAGGGTGAAGGAAAAAAGGCCTATGCCGCCGCACCCGCTCCGGTCGTGACTTCCCGCGATCGCGACAGGAACCGAATATGACCTACTACAACCTCGACAACGGCCATCCGGCTGAATACCATGCGCGCGCGCTGGAGCGCAGCGGCGACTATCGTATCCTCCGAAGACTGCCCCGTTCCAATGAATTCTGGTGCAAGTCGATGCCCGTGCCGACCTCGACAACGACTATTGGCGTCGTGGATTGCGAAACGACCGGCCTGAATGCGAGCAGGCACAAACTCATCGAAATCGCGATCGCTAAGATCGTCATTTGTGACACGACCGGCGACGTCGTGGATGTCCGCGAGCCGGTATCGTGGTGTGAAGATCCGGGTGAAGCACTAAGCTTCGAGATCGAACAGCTCACGGGTCTGTCGGACGTCGACCTGCGCGGGCAGGCATTCAACCGCGTCCTGATCGACGATGCCTTTGACGATTGCGACGTGCTGGTCAGCCACAATGCCAAATTTGACCGCGCGTTCCTAAGTCGGCGCTTCCCGCATTTGCGCCATCCCTGGGCATGTTCGGCCGCTGAAGTCGCGTGGGCGGCACACAATCTGGGCATGGGCCGCTCGCTAGGGATGCTCCTGACGGCGGCGGGGCACTTCCCAACCGCCGCCCAC
>JBBQIO010000517.1:0-3717 GCA_038325015.1 Polyangia bacterium | reverse complement strand
GTCACTTTGGCGTGTGGCGGGTGTGCATTCACATTCGACAGCGACACGCCCGACATCCACTTGGTCGGCAGCGCGCCCAACACCGATGCGCTGCCGCGCCTGAACAAGAATCCGGCCGGCTACGACTACATCGTGCTCGGTGCCGATGGCACCTACTGGGTCGCCTTCACCGAGACGTCGGGGCTGGCCAACGACAATCCCAACGCGGTGCGCGTTGTGCGGCTGCGCGAGCCGTCCAGCGAGCAGCTGATGATGGCCGACAATGTGGTCATCCGTTACACCAACTTCTACTTGCTCACGCACGACCCGACCCACCCGACCACCGGGCCGATCACGTTGACCGTGCGTAGCGCCGGGCAGACCACGTCACCGGCGGTGTTCACGCTGTCGCCCAAACCCGGCATCCTCGACATCTCCTACTCGGACAACGTCTTCTTTTACTGGCTGCTCGATCCGACGACCACGACGTTTCAGCTGCAGCGCGTCGACCAGACCTACTCGCGCACGCTTCCGGTTCCGGCCGGCACCGACCCGACCAATCCGTTCGCGACAATCGCCGTCGCCTGGTCGTACAACGCGTCGCTGATGTTTTTGCAGGACGCGCACAGCCACATCATGCTGCACGACACGGGCCGCGAGCTGGACGTCGATTTGGGCAAGCAGCCGTCGCGGTGGTTCGTCCATGACGGGCTCAAGAGCTTGATCACCTGCGGCGAAGACGGGCTCAAGGTCGTGGGCTACGACGGCGTGTCGGTGCGCGTGCTCGATCCATCGCCGTGCGACACCAACGGCAGCCTGTACGCGCGCGGCGGGCGCATCTACTACGCCGTCGGAGAGGAGCTGCGCAAGGTCAAGCCCGACGGCTCCGAGACGCCGAGCCAGGTCTTGCCCCAGGGGCTGCGGATCCTGGCCATCAGCAACGACAGCAAGCAGGTCGTGTACAGCCGCGACCCGTCCGATCGTTACATTTTTAGCGCCGGCGACGGCTGGATCAACGATTGGCGCTTCATGACCCGCGGGCTCGATGCCAGCTTCTCCAGCGATGGGAAGCGCGTGCGCTGGCTCGAGAGCGCGGCCAACAGCGAGGGCGCCGGCGAGCTGCGCTCCGCGCCGGTGCCGAATGCCGATGGCGGTGCTCCCGCCGAGCCGGCGCTCAAGCTCGCGCTCAACACGCGCCTCTACGAGCAGCTACCGGACGGCCGCATTCTGTGCGACGCCGACCACGCCTTTCGCGGGGCGCAGAACCGCATCGAGGTGATCGACGAAAAGCGGCGCGAAGCGCGCTGGGTGGCATCGGAGGCGGCGCAATATGATCATGTGCCGGGGTCGACCGACTTGCTGATCGATGTGGTGTCGAGCCCGATCGGGTTCGATATCGTGCGCGTGCCGCTGCCGCCGCCGGAGCCCACTGCCGATGGCGGCACGCCTTAGCCGTCCGCCTCGCGTTGCATCACTGGAGACCGCGGTGTACGGTCCGCCGCCATGAGAATTTCCGACGATGAGGTCCGCCAAACCGCACTTTTGGCGAGGCTTCACCTCGACGACGACGAAGTGGCGCAAATGGCGCGTGAGCTCGATGCCATCCTCGGTTACATGGACCAGCTCGCCGCGCTCGACGTCACTGGGATCGAGCCGATGACGCACGCCGATCCGACGGTCGTCGCGCCACTGCGCAGTGATGAGCTGGGGCCGCAGCTGCCGGTCGAGGCGGCGATGGCCGATGCGCCGCGGCGCGAAGGGGCGTTCTTCGAGGTCCCCAAGATCATCGATGTGAGCGAATGAGCGTCGCCGAGCTAGCCGCCGCGGTTCAGTCCAAGCAGCGCTCGGCCGTCGAGGTGACGCGCGCCTATTTTGCCGCCATTGCCGCCATCGATGGGCAGCTCGGCTGCTACTACCGACTCGACGAGGCCGGTGCGCTGGCGCAGGCCGAAGCGGTCGACGCTAAGGTCGCGCGCGGCGAAGATCCCGGCCGCCTGGCCGGCGTGCCCGTGGGGCTCAAGGATCTGTTCGTCACGCCCGGCGTCGAGACCACTGCGGGGTCGAAAATTCTTGCCGGCTGGGTGCCGCCGGCGGGCTACGAATCGACCGCCGTCACACGCCTCAAAGCGGCCGGCGGCGTGGTGCTCGGCAAGCTGTCGATGGACGAGTTCGCGATGGGCTCGTCGAACGAAAACTCGGCCTATGGCGGCGTGAAAAATCCCTGGGACCCAACCCGCGTGCCGGGCGGCTCCTCGGGGGGGTCCGCCGCAGCCGTCGCTGCAGGGCTGGCGGCGGCGACGCTGGGCACCGATACCGGCGGCTCGATTCGTCAGCCGGCGGCACTGACCGGCACTACCGGCATCAAGCCGACCTATGGGCGCGTCTCGCGCTACGGCGTGATCGCCTTTGCCTCCTCGCTCGATCAGGTCGGCCCGTTCGGTCGCAGCGCTGAAGATTGCGCGCTCGTGCTCGAAGCGATCGCCGGTCAGGACCCGCACGACAGCACGTCGCTGGCCGCGCCGGTGCCGCGCTACACCGACGCGCTCGCCAAAGGTGTGCACGGGCTGAAAATCGGCCTACCCGCCGAGTATTTCAAGCAAACGCCGTCGGAGATCGCTGCCCCCGTGCTGGCGGCGATCGACGAGCTGGTGCGGCTCGGCGCCGAAAAGGTCGACGTCGAGCTGCCGCACACCAACTATGGAATCGCCGCCTACTACATCGTAGCCCCGGCCGAGGCGTCGTCGAACTTGGCGCGCTACGACGGGGTGCGCTACGGGCTGCGCGTTCCCGGCGACAGCCTGTTGCAGATGTATATGCAGACCCGCGCGGCGGGCTTCGGCGCGGAGGTCAAGCGGCGCATCATGCTCGGGACCTATGCGCTGCGCTCGGGTTACTACGATGCCTACTATCTGAAGGCGCAGAAGGTGCGCACGCTCATTCGTCGCGATTTCGTGGCGGCGTTCGGCCTGTGCGACCTGATTGCCACCCCGACGTCGCCCTCGGTGGCGTTCAAGATCGGTCAGAAAGCCGCCGACCCCCTCCAGATGTACCTCAACGACGTGTTCACCATCCCGTGCAACCTGGCGGGCATTCCTGGCATGTCGATCCCGTGCGGTTTTGCTGCACCGCCAGATAATGCCAACCTACAGCTGCCGGTCGGCTTGCAACTCCTTGGTCCGTCGCTCGGCGAAGAGCGGCTGTTTCAGGTGGCGGGTGCCTATCAGAGCGCGACCGACTGGCACACGCGGCGACCGGAGATTCACGGGTCCGAGAACGGAGCCGGGTCATGAAATTCGAACCGGTCATCGGCCTCGAGTGTCACGTCCAGCTGGCCACCGTGACCAAGGCGTTCACCGCCGCATCGGCGGCGTTCGGCGGGGCGCCCAACCACTACACCGATCCGTACACGCTCGCGCTACCCGGCACCCTGCCCGTGCTCAGCCGCGCCGCGGTCGACTGCGCGCTCAAGCTCGGCCTGGCCACCGGCTGCAGGATTCGGTCGCGAAGTCGCTTTGCGCGCAAACACTACTTTTATCCCGATCTGCCCAAAGGTTATCAAATTTCGCAGTATGACGAACCCATCTGCGAGGGAGGCGAGATTGTCTTTTTGCTCGACGGAGAGGTGCGGCGCGTTCGGCTAACCCGCATCCACATGGAGGAGGACGCCGGCAAGAATATGCATGTCGGCGCCGGATCGGTCTCGCTGGTCGACTACAACCGGGCCGGCGTGCCGCTGGT
>JBBQIO010000516.1:0-3718 GCA_038325015.1 Polyangia bacterium | reverse complement strand
GATCTGCGCTGCCAGATCGACGGCGTCGCCGGGATTGAACAGGAGGCCCTCCTGACCGTCCCGGAGGATCTCCTCGACCGACGCGCGGCGCGGTGCGATCACGGCGCGCCGACAGGCCAGATATTCGAGCAGCTTGGTCGGAAAGCCGGCCAGCGGTCGGTCGGTCTCGTCGGGCGTGGCCGGCGCGACGCACAAGTTGGCCCGGCTCAGCACGCGCGGCATGTCGTCGTGATCAACGGGACCGAGCCGCTCGACGTCGGCGTCGCCCAGACCGTGATCGCGCTGCGCTTCGACCAGCGGCGCGACGAAACTGTCGTCGCAGGCACCGGCCAGAAGCAGCTTGACGGCGCGTCGTCGTCGCACCAGACCCACCGCGCGCACGAGCAGGCGCACGCCACGGCCGGCACCGATGCGCCCGGCAAAAACGATGGTCGGCACGATGCTCTGCGCATCGCCCGGCTGCGGTTCGGGCTCAGGCTCGAGCCAATCGAAGTGATCGATGTCGACGCCCGGCGGCACGACGACGACCGCCGCGCCGGGTTGGGTGTCGAGCACGTGGCGCGCCGCGATCGCCGCCGGCACCAGCACCAGGTCAGCCTGGCGCAAACAGGAGCGCTCTTCGGCCGCCAGGCGTAGGGCGGCCTCGGCGTCAGCGGCACGCGGCTCCCCTTCGGTCGAGCGCGCGACCTCATAGACGATCTTCTCGGCGGTCACCGCGCGCAGCACCGCCTGCGCCCCGAACGCCGACCGCAGATGGACCGCGTCGTAGTCGCTGCCCTCGAGCTGCCGCCCGATCGCGCGATCGAAGGCCGCCAGCTGCGCCGCCAGATCCGAGGGTGGCGCCTGCGGAACTGGCACGCGCAGCATGCGTGCCCGACCGAGTCGCTCGACCAGAGGCAGGTCACCACCTCGCAGGCTGAGCACGTCGACCTGGTAGCGCGGCGCCAGCGCCTTGATGACGTTCAGGAGGCCGACGCCATGGCGATCGGGCGCCGGACAAACGCTGAATGAGACGATGAGTAGTCGCTTGCCCAAGTTGTGCCAGGGCCGTTCACAAGTTGCCGCCGGCCCGAAAGTATTATATTAGCAACCGGCCCGCGCCATCTTACAGAAGTCTCACTGCCTCTCGGGAGGACTCATCCGTGAAACAGCTTATTTCGTACCTCCTCGAACACCTGATCCTCGATTTTCAAGGCGACCTGACCCTCGATACAGTTCGCGAGTATTTGCGCGACGACGACAGCCGCGAAGGGCGAGCGTTGATGTCCAAGCTCGTCGAAGATCGCGGCGTTTCCGACATGATGATCACGCTCGCCGATTGCCTGCAGGACTACCTGCGCACCGGCATCAACGAAGAGACCGTCCGCGAGCAAATTCGCACCTACGCCGAATCATAAGCGTGATTCAATGGGGGCCGTGCGATTGACGTCGACGCGCCCCCCGCTCTCCCTGCTCCTGCTCTGTTTGATCGTCCTGACCGTCCTTTCCGCCTGCTCCTCCCCCTCGTCTCTGTCGCCCTTCGAAAACAGCACGCCGGCGCCGCTGCACGCGCAGCTTTCCATCGTGCCCGCCGCGCCCGGCGGACGGGCGTATCAAGACAGCACGCTGGTCGTGAGCCTCGACGCGTACCCGGATCCGGCGACGGCGCATTTTGGGACCGTGACGCTGCGCTCGGCGGGATTGGCGTTCGACGCCAATGTGCGCACCGACCTCGTCGGGCGCGCCGTCATTTTAACGCCGGCCAAGCCCTTGGTGGCTGAGTCGACCTACGAGCTTCTGGTCACCACCGAGGTGCGCTCGCTCGACGGTCGCGCCCTGCCACAGACTGCCGCGTTCACGGTCCAAGTGGCGGACGGAATGAGCCCACCAGATCCGTCGCCGTCGCCGTCGCCGTCGCCGTCGCCGTTGACGTGGGCGAACGACATCGGCCCGACGCTCGGCGTGTGCTCGCCCTATTGCCACGCCCCGGTCGACATCGACGGAAACCGGCGCAATCCAACGCGCTCGCTCGATCTGACGGGCGACATCCGCGATCCGGTGCGCGGTCTGGTCAATGTCGAGTCGGTAGGACAGGCGTTGGCAGGGCAGCCGATGTTGCGTGTGGCACCCTTCGATTCGGCCAACAGCGTGCTTTTGCGCAAGCTCCTCGGCGGCGAGCCGCCGCCCGGGCGACGCACGGCGGCGTACCCCGAGATGCACGTTGTCGGTCAGCGGATGCCGCTCGACATTGACACGATGACCACGGGCATCGTCTTGACCAAGAGCTTCATCGCCAAGGTCGAGCAGTGGATCGACCAAGGAGCGCCGTAGGCCCGCGCACGCGCCTCCGAGTTCGATAGAATGGCGCGATGAACCAGCGCGCTCTGTCGGCCCTGTCGTGTTTGCTCCTGATCGTTCCGGTCGCGTGCAAGAAAAAGTCGACCGATGCCGACTCGACGACGACGGCGGCAACCAAGCCTTCGCCCCCGCCCTTGCCCGCTGGGATGACGGATCCGTTTTCCCGGCTGTCGAGTGAGTCCGCCAAGAGCCTGAATCGCGCCTACAAGGCGGAGCGCGCCAAGTCATGGGACGAGGCGATCGCCGCCTTTCGTGAAGTTTCGGCGGTAGCGCCGGACTATTCACCGGCACGCTGGGGGACGGTCCGCGCGCAGATCGCCGCCGGCCACTTTTCCGATGCCGTGGCCTCCTTCGACGAGCTCTTGTCGCGCGACTACGTCGGCTATCAAGGCAGCCTGGATCGCAAAAAAGAGTTCGCTAGCTTCCGCACCGCGCCGGAATGGACTGCCATCCAGGCGCTCAAGGACATGTGGCGCACGCGCTACGCCGCAGGGCTGGATCGCGGGTTTTTCTTCGTCGCGCGCGTCCATCGCGAGGGCGACGCCAAGATCGATGCGACGAAAAATCTCGCCACCTACGACCTCAAGCAAGAGGTCTTTCATTTCGACCCGACGACCAAGCACTTTCGGCGAATCACCGACAGCGGCGGTCGGGTCTATGCGATCGCCGCGTCGGCCGACGGCAAGGCGCTGGCATTTCTGTGCGCCAACAAGGTGCAGCGCGATTCGGGCGTTGGCTCGCTGGTCGACCCGGAGATCGGCGTCATCGCCGTCGACAAGCTCACGGTGACCGGGCCATTCGCGATGAAGGGTCCGTTTCACGGAGTGGAGCTGGCGTTCGACGCGGCGGGCGCGCCGAATTTTGCGTTTCGCGACGGCGAGGACAAATGGGGTGCGCGCTACGGTTTCGACTCGGCGGGCACGGCTCTGGTGCCGGTCACGACCGTCGCCGCGGGCGCGAGCACGCGGGCGTCGCCGAGCGAGGTGACCCATTCGACCAACGGCGCACCGATGGGCGTCAAGCTGGCGGACGGAGCGAGCAGCTTTGCCCTCGACGGTGTTGCCGCGCCGGTGGTCGCCGTGCGCGCGGTCGATCCGACGTCGCTTGAGTGGTCGCCGAAAAAGACGCGCATCACCTACGCCGGCAAGATCGACGTGTGTGCGCTGATCAATACCTCGCCGGAAAAGAAAAAGGCCGGGCGCAACGAGCTGTTTGTTTACGACGTCGGGCAAAAGAGCGCGCAGCGGATCGCGGCCGCGCTGTCGCTGTTTGAAACACGTTGGCTCGACGATGATCACCTGGTGTACGACGGCGGCGTCGGCAAGGACGGCCAGGTGCACATCTACGACTTCACCGCGCACGCCGATCTGGCGCTGCCCAC
>JBBQIO010000515.1:0-3718 GCA_038325015.1 Polyangia bacterium | reverse complement strand
GGATCAGTTTCTGCTCGATGGTTGTCCGCACCCGAGCAGACCCGTGGCGTTCCGCTAGGTCGCCGACGCGGAGCAACAGCGACCCGGACATGCTTCCACAACCGGCGCGAGCCCCAGGTAGTAGCGGCCATCTTTCTGGCGGTGGACGCCTACGTGGTCGCGCCGCGGGTCGGTTGACTGCAAAGGCGCAGGGCCGTCCGGCAACGCGGCGGCCAGATACTCGGATTCCAGCACCTGCCGGAACTTTTCCGGGCCCCAATCGGCAACCAGAAATTTCATCCGAGCCCGGCCGCGAAGCCGCCGGTAGCCGTAGTCGCGAAAAAAGCCACGTCACTACCGCCCACACGACCGGGACCCGATCCGGGCTGACAAAGGCGCCGAGTCGCTGCCCGAACATCGGATTGGTGGACAGCCTCCACCCACCCAGAGATCGAACCCAAGGGTGGCGTCGGGGCCAAGAACGCCGACGAAGGCAACGTCGTCTATTTCGTGGATCGTGCAGTGCTGAGCGCAGCCCGACACGGCTATCTTGTACTTGCGTGGAAGGTTGGAAAACTCCGGGTCGCCGATGAACGGGGCCAACGAGTCAAGGGCTGGGCTTCCGTCGATGATTTCGTCTTCCGCTACGCTGGCCAACGGGCAGCCGAGCATGTTGCGGGGGGTGTCGCCGCAAGCCTCGGTCGTGGACAGCCCTACTGAGTCCAATCCCTCCCAGATCGCGGGCACGTCCTCGATCCGCACCCAGGGCAGCTGGATGTTTTGCCGGTTGCAGATGTCGGCGACGTCGCGTCCGTAGCGTTTTGCAAGTTCACCGATCGTTCCAGCTGCCGGGTGTCCAGTTGCCCACCGGCGATCCGGACCCGGAGCAGAGTATTCGTCTTCTGACTGCTCCGGCTCGAGACCTGCGGTGTGACCGCCATAAACGCCTGGCCGGTGCTGGGTGTACAAGCCAACCCAGCGAAACCGACCCCGTAGGTCCGACGGCTCGATCGAATTGAAACCGCGTTTGGCGTAAATATCGATGGTGCGGCGACGGACGTTAAGCCCGTCGTCGTCGCGTTTGAACCTTTCGGTCGGATTCAGCGGTTCGTAGTGCCCGTCCGCCCACTGGCCCTCGCTTCGGGGAGGGGGATGCTCGACGCGTTTTGCCGTTGTCAGAGTCGGGCAAGACGAGGCTCCTCACAGAGGTAAGGGACCGCGCAGGCCTGCGGTGTAGTCGTCACCAAAGAGTCGATGCAGACTGCGAAGGCCCTCTGCGCACGCGCTGCGTTCTGCAGGGTTGAGCTTGTCAAGGGCGCGCCTTAACTCGCGTCGCCGCCTTTCGCTCACCTGCTCGACCAGCTTTCGTCCGCGTCTGGTCAGCTCAAGCGTCACAATGCTGCGGCTGGACGGGTCGCTGCCGCGAGTCAGGTGCCCTGAGGCGTCTAAGCGATCAGCGAGCCGGGTTACCGAAGAGCCGACTAACCCCACGGCCTGGGCGACCTGTGTTGAAGCTGATCGTCCTCGCTCGTGCAAGGCCAGCAGCAGCCGAAACTGCGGCAGAGACACGTCATCGTCCAAAATGTCCAGGCTGCGCAGGGCGACTCCAACCAAGTCCCTGGTCGCGACCTCAAAGGCGACCAGGTCGTCCATCGAAGCTTTAGTTGCGGGACCTGTATCCGACGGTGTCGCTAGGCGCATGACGTAAGTATTGCATGACGCAAGACATCGACCTCGTTGAGGTCGCCGCAGGAGTACGGTCCCTTCGATCTCGGCTTTCGGCATCGCTTTACTTTCGGGCCTGCTAGCAGCCACTCATGGAGCCGCGGTAACGGCAGCTCGAGCTTCACAAACCCGCAATCGTCAACAGGGAGACATCGCGTGGAAAAGTCGTCATTGACTGCACTGGTGAGGCAACAGCTCAGTTTGGTCCAGAACGCGTCGAGCGGCCGTAGCGCGCACACCGTGTATGGAGGCCATGAACATTCGCTGCGTCAGACAGTGATCGCGCTCGCGGCCGGCCAAATGCTGGACGAACATGAAAACCCTGATGAGCGACCGTCCATGTGCTGCACGGTCGCGTCCGGTTGGCGGCTGGCGATCAGGCGTGGGAGGGCTCGCCGGGCGACCTGCTGATCGTCCCGCAATCTCGACACACCCTGGAGGCGCTGGAGGCAGCCGCGGTACTACTCACCGTAGCCAAGGGCAACTGACGTTTGCGCCGTCCGTGGACCGACCTGGCTCACGGGACTACGGTCGGTTGATGGGACGCCTGCCACTCATTGATTCAGAAGACCCTGACGCCGACCCGATAGCCCGTGACGCGCTGCGGGCATCAGTAGGCGGCGGGAGCATCCAGCCCAACGTTTTTCGGGCGATGGCTAACCACCCCGGCGCACTGGAAGCGATGGCGCATTTCGGCAGCGTCGTCTATTTCAACAATTCGCTGACGCCGGCGCAGCGGGAGCTTGCTTACCTCACTGCGTCGGTGACGAACGACTGCCATTATTGAATTCCGACGCATGTGCTGCTCGGTCGAGCGGCAGGCCTTACGGATGACAAGCTCGCCCACCTCGGCGACGAACCGCTGCCGGAAGGTCTCTACGCGCCGGACGAGGCAGCGATCGTGACCTATGCGCAGCGATCTACTCGCATGGACGTCATCGACGACACCACCTATGGAAACCTCGCTGAACATTTCACGCCGGAGCAGATCATCGAAATCTGTTTCACCGTAGGCATGTCGAACATCATCAATCGTTTCCATGCGACGTTCTTGACTCAGCTGGACCCGGCGACCCAGCAGGCGCTTGCTCCCAGTTGCCCTTTGCGCTACCCCGAGCTCACCCGCGTCGGAACCTCGCCCTCAGTGGGTGAGGCCGCCGAGTAGCTCTCTGAGCATGGGGGTCAACCGGGCCAGTTCTTCTAGGTGGGCGGCGGAGAGCGCTTCGAGTTTGGACTGGCCGTCGGAACTGAGATTGAGGCGTACCACGCGGTGATCAATGTCGTCGCGCCGTCGGTGAACGAGACCGAGTTGTTCGGCGCGGTCGACCAGTTCGGCTGCCGAGTGGGGACGGATGAGTAGGTAGTCGGCCACCTGGCCGATCGTCGGCCCTTCGCCATTGGGGTGGCCGCGAACGGCGAGTAGTAGTTGGTGCTGGCTGGCGGTGAGACCGTGCGTGGACGCTTGGGTGGCGCTCCAGCGTTCGAACTCCCGTAGCCGCGTTCGTACGCCGAGGAGCTGGGCGTACTGCAGGTCGCTGACGGCTTTGGTTGCCATGCGTTGAAGCTCACTCCTCGCAGCAGACTAGAGCCTGCCTGCTAATTTACATCGTGTCACGATACATTTGGCGCCAGGGGTGGATGTGACCGTTCTCGAACCGGTACTTACGGCTGGCCGGACCCGCGACGTGGGGCACCTTGGCGATTTCACCGTGACGCCCCGCATGCTGCTCATAGCCGCGTTGGCGGTGCCGGTGGGTGCAGTGAGCGCGCGCGTGGCGTGGGCGCTACTACGGCTCATCGGATTGATCACGAACGGGGTGTTCTACGGCCGTCTGGACACCCGGCTGGTAGCGCCCGGGGTTGGACACCACAATCCGGCAGTTTTGCTGCTCGCGCCGGTGGCGGGCGGGTTGGTCGTCGGTTTGATGGCACGGTATGGCTCGGAGAAGATTCGCGGTCACGGGATGCCGGCAGCCATCGAGCCGATCCTGCTAGGGGGCAGCAAGGTCGCTCC
>JBBQIO010000514.1:0-3725 GCA_038325015.1 Polyangia bacterium | reverse complement strand
CGGTCACGGTCGGCGTTGTGTCGGCTAAAAACCGCTCCGGCCTGATCGGCGAGGGCGGCCACTACGAAGACTTCCTGCAGACGGACGCGTCGATCAACCCGGGCAACTCGGGCGGTCCGCTGGTCAACCTCGACGGCGAAGTGGTCGGCATCAACACGATGATCACCGGCATCGGCACGGGCATCGGCTTCGCGGTCCCATCGTCGATGGCGCGCGGCGTGGCCGAGCAGCTGATCAAGACCGGCCATGTGCGGCGGCCCTACATCGGCGTCGGCATGCAGAATCTGACGCCGGAATTTCGCGACGCGCAGCACGTGGCCAACGTGCCGCAAAATGGCGCGCTGGTCAGTCAAGTCTCGCCCAGCTCGCCGGCCGAGCGCGCCGGAATCAGGCCCGGCGACATCATCGAGACGGTCGACGGCCAGTCGGTCGAGGACTCGACCGACGTGCAGCGGCGCATCCTGCCCAAGAACATCGGCGACCAGGTGCGGCTCGGTCTGTGGCGCGACGGCAAGCGGCTCAACCTGGCAATCGCGACCGGCGAGCTGCCCGGGGAAGGCGCCCATGCGCAGCGGGCTGGCGCGCAGAACACCTCGCGCACCAAGCTCGGACTGGCGCTGCAGACGCTGACGCCGGACCTGGCCGAGCGCGTCGGCGTCGAGCAGGAGGCCCGCGGCGCTGTGGTCACTGGCGTTCGTGAGGGCAGCCCAGCATCGGAGGCCGGGCTGCGTGAGGGCGACGTGCTGGTCGAAGTCGACCGGAAGCCCGTGGCCTCGGCCGACGACGCCAGCCACCTGCTTGCGTCGGTGCAAAAGGGCGGTCACCTGGTGCGCGTGCGCCGGCAAGAGACGGCGCTGTTCGCGGTTCTCCCCAGCGTCTAGCCGTTCGCATTGCTCCACAAAAGCCGGCACATCCTGCCGGCTTTTTTTTTGCGGGCTGTGGTTACATGGCGCGTATGACTTGGCGCGCGCTGGCTCCTGCGTTGACCGTTTCGTTGCTCGTCGCTGGCGGCCTGATCGCCCGGCGAGCCGGCTCCGCCAATAGCCCGCTGCCGACGCTGAACCCGCAGGGCGGCCTGAGCTTCGAAGTGCTTGACGCCGACACTGGCAACCCGATCCCGTGCAAGCTGACGCTGCTGGGCGTCGCGGGCTCGGCGACGCCGCAGTTCACCAAGAACGACATCGGCCGCCAAGAGGGCAACGCCATCGTGGCCTTCAATCGCATCATGACGCTGGCCGGCGTCGGCGTCGTGCCCGTCGCGTTTGGCACCTACGACGTCTACGTGAGTCGCGGCCCGGAGTGGGAGCTGTTCATCGCGCGCCAGGTTAAGATCACGGCGCGCGGCGCGCAGGTGCGTGCCAAATTGCGCCACGTCGTCGACACGCGTGGCTGGATCTCGGGCGACTTTCACGTCCACGCATCGCACTCATCGGACTCCCACGTGCCGATGCAGGATCGCATCTACGAGTTCGCCTCCGATGGCGTCGAGGTCATTGTGTCGACCGACCACAATGTGGTCTCGAACTACGCGCCGATTATTGCCGAGCTCGCCGCCGGCCCCTACATCACCAGCCTGACCGGCGACGAGATGACCACCGGCACCTGGGGACACTTTGGCGCCTTTCCGTTGCCGCAAGATCTGGAGCGCGCCGGCGCCGGTGCAGTGTTGGTGCACGGCCGCACCGCTGCCGACTATTTTGCCGACGTGCGACGCGACGCTCCCGAAGCGATCATCGATGTCCACCACCCGCGCATCGACGCCGAGATCGCCTACTTCAACCTGGCCCATTTCGATGCCCGCAGCGACCATGCCGAGCGGCCCGGCTTTTCCTACGACTTCGATGCCATCGAGGTGCTCAACGGCTATCAGGATCCGGAGCGGCGCTCGGTCGACCGCATGATCGACGACTGGTTCGCGCTCCTCAACCACGGCCACCTGGTCACCGCGACAGGCAACTCGGACACACACCACCTGGACCACAACATCGGCGGCTATCCGCGCAACTACGTCGAGGTGCAGGACGACAATCCGGCGCATTTGCAGTCGAGCTGGCTGACCCGCGCGGTCAAGGGGCACCACTCCTTCTTCACCACCGCGCCGTTCGTCAAGCTGCATGTCAACGGCGCGTCGATCGGCAATGTCGTGCGCGCGCAGCCGGGTGGCAAAGCACACGTCGAGATCGAAGTACAAGCCGCGCCCTGGGTGTCGGTCTCGACGGTGACCTTGTACATCGGCGGCAACGAGCGCAAAAAATGGGCGGTCCCAAAGTCCGAAGAGGTCAAGCGCTTCGTCATCGCCGAGGACTTCACGTTGACCAAGGACGACTGGGTGGTGGTGCGCGTCGACGGCGACAAGCCGCTGGCGCCGGTGGTCGGCGATCTGACACGCTTCGACGTCCGCCCGCTGGCGCTGACCAACCCGGTCTTCGTCGACCTCAACGCCAACGGCAAATACGACGCCAGCATGCCGCACGGGCCGCACACGACGTCGCCCTATCGCCCGGCCAAGCCGTCCGCCGCGCCGCTGCCGCAATGAGTGAGGTCGTCGTCGATCCCGGGGTGTGGAATCGCTGGTACCTATTGCGCCATCCCGATCCGTGGCCCGCGGCGATGTTCGAAAATTTCGTCGCGCAGGCGCGCATCTGGCGGGCGATCATCGAGGCCACGTGCATCGGCTGGGAGCATCTGAGCGCCGGCCGGCTAGGCACGCCCGTGCCGACCTACGTGTTCGGCGAGCCGCACCTCGACGATACGCGGCGCACCGCGGTGTTGGCGGTCGGCGGCGACATCGTACCGGCCGCGTTCAACCTCCTCGAGGAGTCGTTCCCCAAAGAGCTGCACATGGATTTTCCGCTCTGGTTCCGCGTCGACCTCGAGCTTGGCCGACGCGACCTTCTGGGCCACTTCGCCGAGCCGCATTTTCATCCGGCGCTCGACCCCAAGCTCAAAGAGGAGCTGCGCGACCACCCGATGTTTCGTCGCGAGCCTCCGTAGGGTCGTCTGTCTGGCTGACCAGTGTGCGATGGTCCACAGATCGGGGGCGGCTTGTTGGGCATGCTGCCGGCATGAAAACGCTCGCTCTATTCGTTGGTGGCTTGTGCACTGCAGCATGGCTCGCAGGATGCGGTGGCACCCCGGCAAAATCGCATGGCATCCCCGTGGTTCATCGCGCTACGGCGGAGGCCTGCCCAACCCCGCGGCCGGCCGCAAACTGCGGTCTGACCGGCGGCGGGGCGGGCGCTCAGTGTGTGATGGATAGCGATTGCAACGATGCCCAGCAGGGTACGGACGGGCGTTGCGTCGCGAGCCGCATCGGCTGCGCATGCAGTTACGACACTTGCACCAGCGACAGCGGTTGCGCGGCGACGACGCTGTGCGATTGCGGCAGCTCGCTGCCGCCGGCTCCGGCAACGCGGCCCAACAGCTGCCTGCCGACCGACTGTCATGTCGACGCCGATTGTGGCGCCAACGGCTACTGTTCGCCGTCGCTCGACCCATCTTGTGGCGCGTATGCCGGTGTCACGCTCTGGCATTGCCACTCCGCCCAGGACCGCTGCGTCAACGACAGTGATTGCGACAGCAGCGATGGCGGCAGTTCGGGGGCCTTCTGCGGGTACTCGCCGACGCTCGGTCACTGGGCGTGTTCGACGACTCACTGCGCTGGATAAAGCGCCGATCAGTTTGCGTCTCCTCGTTGCATCGAGCTTAGGCGGGTGCTAATTTGC
>JBBQIO010000513.1:0-3740 GCA_038325015.1 Polyangia bacterium | reverse complement strand
GTCGTCGGCGAGCAGGCCGCGCGCCTTGAGCTCCGCGATCTCCTCGAGCAGCGTCTTCGGATCGATGACCATGCCGTCGCCGAGCACGCAGCGCTTGCCGCGTCCGCGCAGCACGCCCGACGGAATCAGGTGAGTGACGATCTTTTGTCCGTCGACGACCAGAGTGTGGCCGGCGTTGGCGCCGCCGCCGAAGCGCACCACGACATCGGCGAACTCGGTGTAGAGGTCGACGACCTTGCCCTTGCCCTCATCGCCCCACTGGGCGCCCACGATCACGACGTTGGCCATGAGCCTTGCACGGTACCCGTTCGGCGCGGCGACTACAACGCGTTGCCAAGCGCGGAACGGATTGCTAAAAGCCGCCCGTGCTCGTCCAGGCCGCAGACCTTTCGTTTGGCTATCCCGGCACCGAAATTTTTTCGCGGCTGACGCTGCAGATCAATCCCGGCGACCATGTCGGACTGGTCGGACCCAACGGCTGCGGCAAGTCGACGCTCTTGCGGCTGATGGATGGCCGCCTTGTGCCCGACGCCGGTCAGATCGTGCGCGCGCGCGGGATCAAGCTCGGCTATCTGCAGCAGTCCCAGGAGTTCGACGGTGGCGGGCGTGTACTCGATGCGCTGCTCCATCCGTTTGCCGAGTTGGTCACCATCCGCGACGAGATCGCGACCATCGAAGCGCAGATGCACGCGGTGCACGACGAGCGCACCGTCGAGCGCTATGGCGATCTGCAGGAGCGCTACGGCCGCGCCGGCGGCTACACGTTGGAGGCGCGCCTCAAGGCGTTGGCGCACGATCTCGGGTTCAGCGACGCCGATCTCGAGCGTACGGTCGAGTCGTTGTCGGGGGGCGAGCGCGGACGGCTGGAGCTGGCCAAGACCCTCCTGTCAGAGCCGGATCTTCTGCTCCTCGACGAGCCGACCAACCATCTCGATGTCGCCGCCACCGAGCACCTGGAGGAGCGGCTGTCGGAGTGGCCGCGCGCCTTTTTGCTGGTCTCGCACGACCGCTATTTTTTGCGCGCCGTCTGCAAAGAGATCATCGAGCTGGAAAATGGCCAATCGGTGCGCTTTACCGGCGGCTACGACAAATATGTCGTCGAGCGCGAGGCGCGCCACGAGCAGCTCAATCGCGCCTTCGACAAGCAGCAGGCGGACATCGCGCGCACCGAAGACTTCATCCGCCGCAACTTGGCGGGGCAAAAAACCAAGCAGGCCAAGAGCCGACGTACGCAGCTCGAGAAGGTGGAGCGGCTGCGCCGCGTCGATGACGAATTCGCAAAGGCCGGGCAGATCGGCCTGCGCTTTTCGGTCGGCGAGCGCCCCGGCGGCAAGGACGCCCTGGTCGCCGTCGGCCTGAGCGCCGGCTACCCCGACGCAACCCTGGTGCGCGACCTCGAGTACACGGTCTACCGCGGCGACCGCATCGGCATCGTCGGCGACAACGGCGCCGGCAAATCAACGCTGCTCAAGACGCTGCTCGGGCGGCTGCCGGCGCTCGCCGGCCAGGTGGTGCGCGGCCACGAGGTGGACATCGGCTACTTCGATCAGAAGCTCTCGGACCTCGACGAAGAGCGCTCACTGCTGGAAGAGATCCGTACGATCCGCGGCGACTTCAATGAGGATGTGGCGCGCGCATTTCTGGGGCGCTTCCGCTTCAGCGGCGACGATGCGTTCCGCAAGGTCAAGGGGCTGTCGGGCGGCGAGCGCAATCGGCTGACGTTGGCCAAGATGATGCTCAAGCCGCGCAATCTCTTGGCGCTCGACGAGCCGACCAACCATCTGGACATCCCCGGGCGCGAGGTCCTCGAAGAGGCGCTGGCGGCGTACGCCGGGACCGTGCTGGTGATCTCGCACGACCGCTATTTTCTCGATCGCGTGGTCACCAAGATTCTCCATCTGCACGACGGAACCTGGAGCGAGCATCCGGGCAATTACTCCGATTGGCGCGCGCGTGTACGCCACAAAGAGCCGGCCGCGCCACCGCCGCCCAAGGTCGTCGCGAGCATTGTTGATGCACAGCCCGACGCCCGGCAAAATCGACTCGCGGAGCGCGACCGAAAAAAGGCTGACGAGCGCGACCGCGAGCGCAAACAGAAACGACTCAGCGAGCTCGAGAGCAAGATCGCCAACGCCGAAAGTGAGCTCGCACGCCTCAACGCGCAGCTCGCAGAAGCGCACGGCGGCGACTGGCAGCGGTTGCACGGCATGGTCGCCGATCGCGACAAAGAGGCCTCCCGTCTGCAGTCGTTCATGAGCGAATGGGAAAAGCTCGGCGCGGAGCTCGAAGCCGCCGGCTGACTCGCGTCCCAAAGGCAGTCCTGCTAGCGTGGCGACTGATGGCGCGTCGCCCCAGATCGCTGGCTCCGGAAACGGTCAAGCTCAGCGTGGACGACGTCCGGCAGTCGATCGAAGAGGCGCTGGTCAAGCAAGCCGCGTTGGTGGTGCTGCAAGGGGCCGAGTCCGATCTCGGCACACACCTGGTCCTCCACAGGAGCGTCACCATCGGCCGCGATCCGCAGGCCGAGCTGCCCCTGGCCGACGAGGGAATTTCGCGTCGCCACTGTCGCGTGGTGCCGGGCACCGACGGGACCGGCTGGATGGTCGAGGACCTGAAGTCGACCAACGGGACGCTGCTCAACGGCGAGCCGCTCAAGCGAAAGACGCAGCTGCGCGCCGGCGATCGCATCTCGTTGGGCGACAGCATCATCAAGTTCACCCGTGCTGACGCCGCCGAGAGCGACTACCACGCGCAACTCGATGCGCTGGTGGCGCGCGACGATCTGACCGGCCTATGGGCCAAGCGCCGCTTCGACGCGGCCTACGGGCGCGCGCTGGAGACGGCGCGCACGACCCACGAGCCATTGGCGATTTTGATGATCGACCTCGACGGGCTCAAAGCGATCAACGACGCGCATGGCCATCCGATCGGCGCGTACACCATCTCCGAGGTCGGCCGGCTGATCGGCGACAGCGTCGGCACCGATGGCGCCGCATGCCGGTTCGGCGGCGACGAATTCGTCGTCTTCTTGCCCGGTCAAACGCGGGCCCGCGCCAAGCGCTTCGCCGAAGCGATCCGCCGGCGAGTTGAAAAACACATCTTCGAAAAGGACGGCGTAGTCGTCCATCCGACGGTGTCGATCGGTTTGTCGGCCTTTCCCGAGGACGGCGAGACCGCGGACCTCTTGATGCGCCGCGCCGATGAAGCGCTCTACCGCGCTAAAAAAGCCGGCCGCAACAGGGTCCTGTGAGCGCTCCTAGAGATCGCCGTAGATGCGGCGCGCCTCGTCGCTCAGAGCGCCGTTGGCGTCGGCCAGGATGAGTGGCGCGTCGATCTGAAGCAGCCCTTTGCCGCCCTTTTTGGCCTCGATTAAGACACGGCGCGCGGGGGCCGTGGGGCGAGCGTGGACCAGTCGGGCACGCGTCGGTCGCAGCTTGCGCGCGTCGAGAATCGCGAGCAGCTCGGTCAGTCGCTCGGCCGGATAGACGAGCAAGAGGCGGCCTGCCGGACGCAGCACGCGCGCCGCCGTGGCCACCACCTCTTCGATGCGCAGCCGCACCTCGTGACGCGCGATCGCGGCCTCGTCGTCGGGGTTCGCGCTGCCCTGCCCCTCCGGGCGAAACGGCGGATTGCAAGTCACCAGATCCGCCGACGCTCCGGCCAGGCGAGTCCGCGAGGCGCGCGCATCGCGCAGGTCGAGCGCCTCGATGCGCACGCGCTCGGCCAGACCGTGTTCTTGC
>JBBQIO010000512.1:0-3748 GCA_038325015.1 Polyangia bacterium | reverse complement strand
AGAGGACACCGCCCGGCCCGGTCGGAACGCGCAACTTGCCGACCGCATCGGCGGCATTGAAACCCATGGCGCGGTAGCCGTCGCCGCGCTTGAGCGAAGCCTGAACCAAATAGCCGACACCGCCGGCCGTGGTATTCGAGTAGCGCACAATGGTATCGAAATAGTTGCGCTGCCCACCGGTGGTCGCGAGGTACCAGGTGGGCGCGGGAGTCGGGTCAAAGGTGTGAATCTGCACCACTGCCCCGACCGACTGCGGACCAGAGCGCAGCACGTCGCTGCCTTTGAGCACGTCCATCGACTGAATGCGCTCCACCGAAGTCATGTAATAGAGCTCGGGCTCGCCATACGGACTGACCACCACTGGAACGCCGTCTTCCTCAACGAGAATCAACCTGCTGCGCGCGGGCGAGAGCCCACGCACGCCGAGGTTGAGTCGAAAGCCCGACGGATCTTCTTGGCGAACCTGCAACCCCTGCACACGGGCCAAGAGCTCGCCGGCATTCTCGGGCTGCGCGCGCCTGATCTCCTCTTCGGTGATGACCGTCCGCGTCCCCGACGCGCGGCGCAGCGTATCGGCTTTGTCACTCTTGACGGTCGACGCGTAGCTGGCGCCACCAAACCTCGGCATGGTCGGCGCTTGCGTCTGCCTTAGGCTCGGCGCGGGCGAAGGCGAGGACTGTGACTGCGCAAGCGAGGGTGCCGAAAACGCACTCAGCCCGCAGAGCAAAACGAGCTGCGATGAGTGGTTTGAGCGGCTGCTAATCCCCGTCATTATCGGTCGGGTCGAGGGTGGCACCGAGGGCGCTGGTGAGGTCGGTATTCCAGGTCGTCTTCCACAGCTTGCAGGCGTCGTAGGCGCCCTGGACCAGGCTGGTTTGGCTGACCAGTGTGGTGGCGAAGGGCGCCGGAATCGCCGCGGCCTTGCTGGCACAATTTCCGGCTTCGGTCGCGGCTTCACTGTCCAGCCGAGCCGACACCATCTTGACCCGGGCGGTGAAACCGTTGCCTTCATCGGTGTACAGAGACTGCACACCGGCCAGGGTCGCGGTCATGTCCGCAACTGCGCTGTCGCTAGCGCGCGTCGCAACCTGCGTCACGTCGGGCGTTCCGTTGCCTTTGCGCCCGAGCGGCTGGGCCAGGTCGACGCCGACCACCCGCTCGAGCGCATAGCCCACGCCACCGACGAAATCGTCGAGGGCACCGCGCTGCCGCGGATAGCGCGTGCTGCCAGCGCCGGCCGTCTTGACCTGCGTGGCAAACGCCCCTTTGGCCGGATCCCAGGCGTCGGCGAGCTGCCCAATAGACGAGGCAATCTCGTCGGCCATCGCCCGCGCCAGCGTGCAAGAGCGGCAGCCCGCGCTTCCGATCTGCGTCGCTATGGCGCTCGGCCCCGTGGTGCTGAAGAGCAAATATTCGACGCCCAAAAATCCTTTGGACTGACCGCCGAGAGTGCCGATCGCGGTGGCATTGATTGGGGTCGTGGCATTGACCATGGTGTCGATCGCGCCGGTGTCGGCCGGGTAGGCGTCGATGCGCTCGCCAATCCCGAGATCGGAGAGCGGACCGAAATAGAGCGCGTCGAGACGACGATAGGCCCGCCGGGCCTCCCTCCAAGCCGTCTGGGCGGCAGCCAAGGTGGTGGTCGACGGCGTCGTCTCAAGCGCCACCAGCGCGGTGTCGAGCGCGCTTGCTGCCGTCGCTGCCGTGGTATTGGCCGGTAGAATGACGTGGTCGGTGAGCGACGCCAACAGTGGCCCGTAATCGACCGTGGGCGCCGCCGTGCTGTCATTGCACGCCGGGAGAGCGACGATGGTGAGAAGGAGGTAAAGAGAGCTCTGCCGTAAACACATTTCAAACCTCATCAAAGCGATTCGAGAAACAAAATGAGATCCGCGCGCTCGTCCGCGGCGGCCTGGCGGAAGCGTTCGGCGGCGGTCATCGCCTCGCCGCCATGCCACAAGATCGCCTCGCTCAGGCCGCGTGCCCGCCCGTCGTGCAGGAGCTGCGTGTGGCCATTGACCTCAAGCTGAAGACCGATGCCCCACAAGGGAGGCGTGCGCCATTGCCGGCCACTCGCCAGATAGTCCGGGCGGCCGTCGGCCAGATCGGCACCCATGTCATGCAGCAGCAGATCGGTGAACGGATGAATGGTCTGATTCGAAACCTCGGCAAATCCATCAAGCGTGCCGGTGTGCAGTGTGGGTAGATGGCAGCTGGCACAGCCGAAATCGGAGAACAGCTGCTCGCCGTACAGCACCGTCGGATCGGCGACCGAGCGCCGCGCCGGAACCGCCAGGGTTTCCATATACACGGTGAGCGCCGTCAAAAGCGGGCGCGAAATATCGGGCTGCGGGCCGCGCGTCGCACCGAGGCACGTGCCCATCGACGCTGTGCAATTCTCGTCGGGAAGCAGGGTCGACGTGATGCCGATGTCGCCGTTGAGCGCACCCGCAGTTTGTTGCAGCACCGACGGCTGATTCGCCTTCCAGCCGAAGCGGCCGAGCTTGGTCATTCCACTCGCGACGTCATAGACGTAGTTGGCTTGCCCGATGACCCCATCGGCATCCGCGCTCGGGCGCACGTGCGAAAGAATGTCGCTCTCGGATACCGCTTCGAGCAGCCCCAGACCAACGACGATCGGGCCGGTGCGCGGCGACATCATCAGCTGCGCGCTGGGCGCGCCGAAATTCCACGGTGCGACGGTGCTGCTCGGAGTGTGCAACGAATAGGAAGATCCGTCGCCATAGTGACCGACCCGCTCGACGTAGGTCATGTGCGGAGTGCCATCGCCGGGCACGCCGAGAATGCCGACCGGCCGAAGCTGGGTGCCGTAGACCGGATCGCCGAGCGGTCCGCCGTGTGCGTCGACTCCGGGGACGCTCAGACGAAAAAGCACTCCCAGGAGTGCACCGCTGCGATCGAACGGCGCCGAGCGGCCGTCGTGGGCGTGGCACGACGAACAGGAGCGCTGATTGAAGGTTGGCCCGAGACCATCCATATCCGACGTCGTCGCTGGCGCCGTCACCCAGTTCTGCTCGAAAATCGAATGGCCGAGGTCGAACTGATCGAGCCGTGGGCCAGTCAGGTTGGCCGCCGCGTTGCCATAAGCGCCGGACGTGACATCGAAGACCGTGGTCGCGCCGCCCGACCGTGGATCGGCCGACGGCGCGGTCGCATTGCACGCCGCGACTGCGCCAAAGGCGGCGAGCAAGGCCAGGGTGGCGAAGCGATGCATCAGTTGTTGTCGGGAACCGTGATCGACAGGCCCAGTGCCGCCGCCGCTGTCGCCAACAGATTTCCCTGCGCGCGCAGCGAATTGATCGTCGCTAAAATCGCAATCCGCCCCGGGTCGGTGTCGAGCCCGACGATCGACGCTTCAAACGGTTTTGGGATCGCGTCCATGTCGCTCACCGAGGTCTGGAGCTGCGTTTGCAGACGCGCGTCGGTGGACGCGTCGGCGATCTTGACCAAGACGTCGAAGCCCGGGCCATCGTTGTTTCCGTAGTTTCCGAGGTACATCGACTGAATGCCGCGCGCGTCGCGGCCGTAGTCGAACAGCGTGTCGCTCGAAAAACAGTCGTGCTGATCGCGACGCGACTTGGACTGATAGGGCGCGTCGAGGCGCTGACCGGCGAGCTCGCCTTTGCTCAGCTTGCCCAGGCCGGTCAAGGCCTTGGCCACCGAGGCCTTTCCGCCGGCGACGAACTGAGTGCGGAATGTGGCGCCCGGGGCCCATGCATCGCGCACC
>JBBQIO010000511.1:0-3752 GCA_038325015.1 Polyangia bacterium | reverse complement strand
CAAAGCGGTCGGAGCCAAGTCCTGGTAACGAATAAAGCTGCCCTGGGCGTCGAAGTGCGTCGACGACACCGCGGAAGGGTCGACCGATGACCGGGTGTACGACAGGGTCAGGCGCACGACATTTTGCGACTGTGGCCCGGCATCCTGCGCGCCGTAGCGCTGCGTGCATGCAGCGCCACTGGCCGCCACAGCGGCTGCGAGAACCCAAGCGTGAATTGCGTGTGCAGCCATTGGCGAAAGACTGAGTATAGGGGACACGCGGGCGCGCTTTCAAGTTAACAAGCAAATGCCGCAACTTCTGCCTCCCCTTGGCGCGCGTGGTGGTAGCATGCGCGCCGTGTTCAGGCCTGTTGGAAAATCGCGCGTCGCCGAGGAGATCGTTCAGCAGCTCCGCGGCCTCATCTTGAGTGGTCAGTACGCGGTCGGCCAAAAACTGCCGCCCGAGCGCAAGCTCTCCGAGGAGCTGGGCGTCAACCGCGCGTCGCTCCGCGAGGCCATCAAGTCGCTGGAGCAGCTCGGCCTGGTCAAGACTCGCCAAGGCGACGGCACGCGCGTCCTCGACTTTATGCAGACCGCCGGTGTCGAGCTGGTTTCGCATCTCATCGCCGGACCGACGCCGAATCTGCAAATGCTCGTCGACGTCATGGAGTTTCGGCGCTTTTTTGGCCGCGAATCGGCGCGTCTGGCGGCCGAGCGCGCGACGCCGGAGGACATCGCCAAGCTGGACGAGATGGCCGAGCGTGCCGCCGAGCCGACGGTCGACGTCACGCTGCTGCTGCAGCTCGATTTCGAGTTCTACGTTCTTTTGGCCGCCGCCGGCCACAACCGCGTCATGCAGCTCTTGATCAATACCATTCGCGCTGCGGTCGCCAGCTACGGGCCGTTCTTCGCGCAGTTCCACGCGCAGGCGCCGGCGGTGCGCAAACATCATCGCGATCTGCTCAAGGCCATCGGCGACAAGGATGGCGACGCCGCGGCCAAGGTCGCCGACGCGTTCTTGCGCAAAGCCGTCGATCAAATGGCGGCGCTGTTGCGGACGACCGCCCCTTGAGCGGGGATGCGCCGGCGCTGGCCGGCGAACCGGATCGACCCCGCGCGCCGCGCTGGATCTTCGGGATCACCAGTATTCCATTCGGGGTCAGCGGCGGCTTCACGGTTGTGCTGCCATTCCTGTTGCGCCGCGCCGGCCTGTCGGTCGAGTCGATCGGCTGGTATTCGAGCGTGTCGCTCATTCCGTCGTTTGCGCAGTTCCTCTACGCGCCGGTGATCGACCTGGGGCCGCGCCGCCGTACCTGGCTGGTCGTGTTCGCGTTCCTGGGGGCGTTGTGCTTGGGCACGGCGCTGAGCATTCCTCTGCCCAGCGGCGCCACGCCGTTCATGGCGCTGACCTTCGTCGGACAGGTGCTGCTCGGCCTCATCGGCAGCTGCAACGGCGGCCTCTTGGCCACTACGCTCGCCAACGAGGAGCGCGGCCGCGCCGCCGGCTGGCTCAACGCCGGCAACCTGGGGGGCAGCGCGCTGTCCGCTGGCGCAATCTTGCTGCTCGTCGGTCACGTGCCGTCGGTGGTGATGGGCGCAACGCTGGTGGCGATGTGTGTCGTGCCGGCGCTGGCCGCTTTGACCATCCCGGAGCCGATTCGCCCGCACGAGGCGCCCCGTGAGCTGTTTGCCAACATGTTCAGCGAGGTGTGGCGCACCGCCCGCTCGCGCGCCGGCTGGACCGGCATCCTATTTTGCATCTCGCCCGTCGGTACCGCGGCGCTACTCAATGAGTTTGCCGGCGTCGCGGTCGACTATCACGCCAAGCCGGGCATGGTCGCGTTCGTTCAGGGCGCAGTGTCCGGGCTGGTCACCGCCGTTGGCGCGTTGGTCGGGGGCGTCCTGTGCGACCGCTTCGATCGGCGCATGATGTATCTGCTGTCCGGCGGCCTGACCGCAGTGGTCGCCGCGACCATGATTCTAGGCGGCCTGAACCCGACGACTTACCTCGTCGGCGTCACCGCGTACCTGTTGGTTTCGGGCTTCTGCTACTCGGCGTTCTCGGCGGTCGTGCTCGAAGCGATCGGCAAAGCGGGCCATTCGGCCGCCGCGCAGTACACCCTGTTCACCGCCGCCGGCAACCTGGCCATCACCTATGTCGGCTTCTTCGACACGCGCTTTCATCATCACTATGGACCGCGCGGCCTGCTCGGCGCGGACGCGCTGTTGAATGTCGTCGGCATCGCCTTCTTGCTCCTGATGATCGCCCTGGTCACGCGCACCGATGCGCGCCGCGCGCGCGCGACCGCTTGAATCACCTGCACAGCGGCGTCATGCTGCAGCGCGTGGACAGCGTCGCACCCAGCGCAGTGGCCGACTATCGGGCCGACTATCGGGCCGAGCAGATCGGCCCGCACTATCGCGGCTGGCTGCACTTTGCCTTCACCTCCGGGGTCTGCCTGACAGTGATTGCAGCGTGTGTGAGCCGAACTCATGCGGCGACGCTCGGCGAGCTGTGCACCATCCCGGCGACGTTTCTGTTCGCCAATGGCGTCGAGTGGTTCGGGCATCGCTTCGTGATGCACCGACCGCGCCCCGGGTTGGCCATTGTCTATCGTCGCCACACCGTCGAGCATCACCACTTTTTCACGCACGACCTGATGAGCTTCGAGTCGTCGCGCGACTTCAAGATGGTGCTCTTCCCGCCGGCCATGCTGCTCTTCTTCTTCGGCCTGTTCGCGGCGCCCATCGGGCTGGTGTTGGCGCGCTTCATGTCGCCGAACATCGCCTACCTTTATGTCGCGACCGCGTTCGGCTACTTCATATCGTACGAGTGGCTGCACTTTGCCTATCACCTGCCGGCCGATTCTTGGCTCGGGAGCATTGGCCTATTCGCCGGATTGCGCCGACATCATCAGCAGCACCACAATCTGGCGCTCATGGGCCGCTGGAACTACAACATCACCTTCCCGATATGTGACCTCCTCTTTGGCACGTATCATCCGGTGCAATGACCTCGCCCGATTCAGCTCCGCTTCCTGTCGCTGATCGTCTCGCGGCTCGCCTCGCCAAGCTGGCGCTGGCGCACGCTTGGCTGCTGGTGATCGTCGCCTTGTGCGTGGTCGGCGGCGGCGGCTATCTCGGCTCCAAGCTGTCGCTGCAGACCGATCTCTCCGAGCTCTTGCCGCCGACCGCGTCGAGCGTGATCGAGCTCAAAGCGCTCAACAAGCGCGTCGGTGGCACCGGCGGCGTGGCGGTGGCGCTCGCTGGCGAGCCGCCGCTCTTGCGCAAGTTCGTCCCCGAGCTGGTCGCGATTTTGCGAAAGGAGCTGGGGCCCGAGCTCTTGGCCATCAAGTACCAAAAGAGGGAGGTCGACGACTATTTTCACCGTTTCGCTGGCTGGTACGTACCCCTCGACGACCTGAAAAAATGGCAAACCGATCTGGCCGACGTCATCGCCGACGAAAAATCGCGTGCCAATCCGGCATTCGTCGACCTCGACGACGACCCACACGCCGCCGCCCGCGCGCTGGCCGAGCGCGTCCGAGCGACCGAAAAAAAGGTGGGTCCGAGCAACACCGCGGACCCCGAAACCGGGCTGCTGATGACTGAAAATGGGCATCTCGCGGTGCTGTTCCTCAGGCCGGCGGCCAACTCGTTGAACCTCGCCGCGTCGGGCGCGCTGCTCAAACGAATCCGCACCATCATCGAGGCCGCAGCCCCGCCCGGCATCCACCTCGAAGGATTCACCGGCTCGATCCCGTCGGCCATCG
>JBBQIO010000510.1:0-3756 GCA_038325015.1 Polyangia bacterium | reverse complement strand
GGGCAGCGCGGCGCCGCGCACTCCTCGCGCGCGTGCAGGTCGAACGCGGCGACGACGCCACCCGCGAACGCGCGCACGACGCGCTTGCAGCGGCCACAGGTGAACTCTTGCAACGCTCCCGAGTCGTCGGCGCGGCGCTCCATCTTGTTCGCGCTCGGGTGCGCCGCGTGCGAGGCACAATGGCAAGGCAGCCCCACGGACACCTCGCTCTATTTCGAGGAGCGTGCCTCCTGTTCCCGCCGAATGACGATCGCCCGGCCTGGATGACGCTCGTTCATCTCGCGGGCTGCGCGGTCGCAGCCTCCGTTTGGATCTCGGGATGGATCCTGCTTCGGCGTAGCGACCACCGGAGCCGTCGATTTCTGGCGGCCACAGGTGGTCTGAGCATCGCGTTCCACTCCCTGTGGGCCGTCGCCGCGCTGGTGACGCTGCCGGCCCCCTACGGACTCGGATTGGTCTGGTCGCTCCTGACCATTCCCCTTTGCGTTTGCTGGATCCTGAACGGACTTCGCCTTCGTCGCAGCGGGCGGGAGTGAGTGCTCTTCATGCATCACGGATCGGCAACGCGAGTAATCATTGCAAGGCCTCTTACATCCAATGTTTTCCACGATTTCGGGGCATCTGTCCGTGCTAGGTTCCCGCTGTTGATCGACAGGAACACCGCATGAAACTGCTCACACTGCTTGCGCTCGTCAGCATCGGACTCTTCGCATCGCCAAGTCGCGCGGACGACGCGACGGCTGCGCGCGCGCACTATCGTCAGGGCACCAAGCTCTACAACCTCGGTCGCTACCTTGAGGCTGCGAAGGAGTACGAAGCCGCCTACGAGGCCAAAGACGATCCAGTCCTGCTCTTCAACATCGCGCAGGCGTATCGCCTCGGCGGCGACGCCGCGAGCACGACTCGATCCTTCCGCGCCTATCTGCGAACCGTTCCCAACGCACCGAATCGAGTCGAGGTACAGAATAGGCTTGTCGAGCTGCAGAAGGTCCTCGATCAGCAGGCGAGATCGAAGGAGGGGCCACCCGAGGGCGTCATCAGCATCGAAGGGAAGCCGACCGGAAAGCCTCAGTCGTCGGCTCCACCTATAGATAGCGTCCATCCGACTCCTGAATCGACGACGGTTGAACCAACCGGCCCGGCGAGAACCCCGGAGACGACGTCCGCCGTGAATACGCAGGCACCGCGCGACATCGCGGCACGTCCTGGCCGCACCAAGAAGATCGCCGGCCTCGCGCTCATGGCGGGAGGCGTCGTGTCGCTCGTGTTGGGTGCCACGTTCACTGCGCTTGCGAAGTCGACGAGCGACTCGATCGCCCAGCCCGGCAGTGTGTTCATGAGCGCCGACGAAGACCGATTGCACCAGTACCAAAATCTCGACATCGCGTTCTACGTGATCGGCAGCGTCGCAGCGGCAGGCGGGCTTACCCTGTTCCTGCTCGGTCGTTCCGACGCGCACAAATCGGTAGCACTTGCGCCGATCCTCGGCATTCGGCAAGCAGGCGCCACCCTGAGCGTCAGGTTCTAGGAAGAATGATGCGGACGACAATCCTACTCGCGCTTCTCGGCATGGCCGGCTGCTTTACACCCAACCCGGACAACGGCACCGTCAAGTGCGGCACCGACGCCCAGCGACCCTGTCTTGCTGGCTACTACTGCTATTCGGATGGCACCTGTTGGAAGAATGGCCAGATGCCGACAGGCCCGACCGTGAAAGCGCGCGCAGGAGACTCAACGGTGGCGGGCGCCGTTTCCGCGAAATCGCCTAACTACAAAGTCATCATGTCGACCGGACAGTCGCGCAGCAATCCTGCGACGTCACCTTCGTATCAGCTCAAGGGCGGACAGATCGGCGGCACGACCGTCGCACCGAAATAGGGAGGACTGGAACCATGTACTTCAAAGGGTATCTCACCGCGCTCGTTGTGTTGGCAGGCTGCCTCGTCGCAGCGCCGTCAGCGCGCGCTGGAGTTCCGCTCACGCTGGCGCAGCAAGGCCGGCTCTTGAACACCGACGGGACGCCCGCGACGGGGTCGTTGACGATGACCTTCGCCATCTATTCCGATCCCGCAGCTGGCACTGCGCTCTGGACCGAGTCGCAGATGGTCGCGCTCGATGATGGATATTTCGCCGTCAATCTCGGCGCATCTACGCCGTTTCCTGCGACGGTGTGGACCGGAGACTCGCGATACCTCGGACTCGCGGTGGCGACCGATCCGGAGATGACGCCGCGCGAGGAGGTCGTCTCGGTTCCCTATGCGGTCGTCGCTGGGGACGTCGTCGGTGATATTCATCCAAAGACGGTCAGCGTCAACGGGCAGCCGGTTATCGATGGCCAGGGCAACTGGGTCGGCAAGGCGCCTCCAGGACAGACGAAGGGCGACAAGGGCGACCCGGGACCTACGGGCGCGACCGGAGCAACTGGCGCGCAGGGCCCGATGGGTCTGATGGGCGCGACGGGCGCGCAGGGGCCGATGGGCGCGACCGGGTCGACCGGTGGGACAGGATCGACGGGTGGCCAAGGACCTCGTGGACCCGGCTTTTCCTCATGCCACTGGGTAGACGCGCAAGCCGCAGGTCAAATCCCACCGAATATCGCCGTGTGCAACGCGGGTGAGGTCGTCGTTGCCGGCGCTTGCCGCGGAAATGCACAAGGCGCCTATCCGTTCGGCGGAAATCCACCGTCGCAATGGAATTGCGTCAACGGTAGCACCGTCGCGCTCGCGCACGCCTACTGCTGCACCAACGTACCCTAACCACGTCGATGCGCGACCGGTGGGCGCGTTACCTTCCATTTGTCTTGCTCGCGCTGGCGGTCTTGGTGCTCGGCCCCCTTTGGCCGCACGCATTCGAGTTCGCCAACAAGTCCGATTGGCGCCACTTCCAATCGGCCACTGAAGCCGCGCGCCGCAGCGTCATCTGGTTTCATCAAATCCCGCTTTGGAATCCATTTTTCTGCGGCGGCGAAGTGCTGTGGGCCAATCCCCAGTCCGAAGTCGCATCGCCGACGTTCTTTCTTCCGCTCCTCTTTGGCACCGCGCTTGGCGTCAAGCTGAGCCTGGTCGTCTATCTCTTTTGCGCGTTCGACGGCATGTACCGCCTTTGTCGCGATCTCGAGCTCTCGCCGTGGGCATCGCTCCTTGGTTCGATACTCTTCGGCAGCGGGGGCTGGCTCGCGTTACACCTCTTGGTAGGCCACACGAACTTTGCGTCTGTGGGCCTCTTCCCCTACCTCGTGCTGTGCTTCCGAAGAGCGTGTCTGGATCGGCTGTGGGTGATTCCCCTGGGCGCGATCTCTGCGTGGATCATCGCTCTCGGAGGCAGCTCGACGCCAGCGATGGCCCTGATTCTGCTCGCAATCATCGCGACAACCGATGCGATCCGACAGCGCACGCTGACGCCCTACAAGGTCTTGCTGCTCGGCGCTCTTTGCGCCGTCCTGATCGGCGCGATTCGTCTTCTACCCGCGATGGAGTTCGCGATTCAGCACCCGCGACGTCAGTGGGAAACCGACGCCACGTCGCTCGTCAGCATGGTGCTCGACGCGTTTCGCTGGCGCAATGACGACCCGCTTCCAGGGCACCACTATCGCTTCCACGAGTACGGCTGGCACGTGGCCTATGTGGCGATGCCCTTGATCGTTTGGTCGATTGCCGTCACCAAGGCGCGGCGATGGTGGGTGGTCTGGCTCGTCGGCGCATCCATCGTTGCGGGCGCGGCAATTCCGTTTGGCCCATGGTGGGCGCTCAAGCACCT
>JBBQIO010000509.1:0-3771 GCA_038325015.1 Polyangia bacterium | reverse complement strand
GGCTGCGGTCCGATCAGCGACGGCTGTGGTCTGGTCCTCCAGTGCGCGACGTGCGTCATGCCGGCGACCTGTGGTGGCGGTGGCAAGCTGTTTCAATGCGGCAGCGCGCCGGCCTGCGTCAAGCGCACGTGCGCGGACGTCGGCGCCGATTGCGGCTACCTCGGCGACGGCTGCGGGGGCGTCGTGCAGTGCGGCCTGACCTGTCCGGCGGGTCTCGTGTGTGGCGCGGGTGGGGTTCCCAATGTGTGCAGCGGTGCTGCATCTCCCGTCGACGGAGGCGTCGTCGCGTGCGGCTCGGGCACCAAGACGACCATCACCGGCACGGTCGTGGCCGGCACCGACAAGGCGCTCGGTTACGGCACCGCCGACCCCGTCTATAACGCCACCGTCTACATTCCGAGCGGCCCGATCGACGCCATCACGACCGGCGCGACGTGCGATCAATGTGACGGTCAGCAAAAGGCGTTCGTCAGCACCGTCACCGGCATCGACGGCACCTTCACGCTGACCGACGCGCCGTCGGGCAGCAACATCCCGCTCGTGATCCAGCTCGGCAAATGGCGGCGCGTGGTCATGATCAACGTGACCGCCTGCCAGCCCAACGTCCTGACCACCGATCAGACGCATCTGCCGCGCAAGCAGGGCGAGGGCAGCATCTACGACAACATTCCGCGCTTCGCGATCTCGACCGGCAAAGTCGACGCGCTCGAGTGCGTGCTGCGCAAGATGGGCGTGGCCGACAGCGAGTTCACCGACCCGGCGATCGATCCCGGCGGTATTCCGCAGGGCAAGGGGCGGGTGCATCTGTACACCGGCGGATACAACGCCAGCAACGGCCAAGGCGGAGCCTTGATCGATTCCAAGACGCCGGCGGAGAACAAGCTGTGGGGCAACACCACCACGCTCAATTCGTACGATGCGGTGCTCTTTCCCTGCACTGGCGGGCAGGACAATCAGAGCCTGACCAGCCAGAACAACGTCATCGACTACACGACGCGCGGCGGGCGCGGGTTCTTCACTCACTTCAGTTACGTTTGGCTGGTCACCGCGAAGAACTTCGACAGCGACACCGGCCAGTCCAAAGCCGGCACCGGCCCGGCGTCACCAGCGGCGCCACTGCCGTTCGTCAACACCGCGACCTGGGTGGTGAACAACAAGAGCTGGGACAACACCGAGTTCACCGGCAACATCGATCAGAGCTTTCCCAAGGGACTGGCGCTGGCTTCATGGCTCAAGCAGGCGAGCGTCAACGCCTCGACGGTGCTGGGGCAGATTCCGGTGGACGTCGTACGCAACGACTTTTCCGCTGTGCTGGCGCCGGCGCAACGCTGGATGTACTCGACGAAGCCGCCGGACCCGGCCGCAATCCCGCTGCACTACACGTTCAACACGCCGCTGCCGACGGCCGCCAACCCGTCGCCCAAGCAGTGCGGTCGCGTGGTGTTCAGCGACTTTCACGTGGAGAACGTCAGCAACGACCACGGGACAGCGTTCCCCAAAGAGTGCGCCAAGGCCAGCGCGCTGACGCCGCAGGAGAAGCTGCTCGAATTCATGCTCTTCGATCTCACCTCGTGCGTCGGACCAGACGTGCCGGTGTGCAAGCCCAAGACGTGCGTCGAGCAGGGCTTCAATTGCGGCATGGAGGGCGACGGCTGCGGCAACATCTTGCCAAATTGCGGCATGTGCACGTTGCCGCAAACCTGCGGCGGCGGCGGAACGCCCGGCGTGTGCGGCAGCGGTGGCTGTCCGGCGCAGACTTGCGCTCAGGCCGAGGCCGAGTGCGGCACCATTGGCGACGGCTGTGGCGGCACAGTCAACTGCGGTCCCTGCCCGCCCGGCGAAGCGTGCGGCGCCGCCGGACCCAATCGCTGCGGGGCCCCGCCACAATAGCCTTGACCGGCTAAGGCAAGACCGACCAGGCCGAGAAGCGCGCTGCGCCGAACAGGCCTTCGGGCACCAGCCGAATGTGCAGCATCTTTTTGCCGCGCGTGACCTGCGCCGGCAAAAAATAGTCGCGCTCGGCCCAGCGACGCGTGCCGTTGCTGTCGGCGATGTACCAAGAGCCGACGACCACGCCGTCGACCTCGACGCGGGCGCGCGAAAGAGCAACTTGATCGAACAGACGGCGCAACATCACGCCTTGGTTCGTCGGGTCGACCGCCAGTGTGAAGGACGCCGCGCCCTGATAGGTGTGATTGGTGGCCGTGACGGGCGCTGTCGGGATGCCGTCGAAGCCGCTCGACAGGGGCGGGTCGGCCGTCGCGTGCGCGACATACGAATGAGCTGACGCGCTCTGGCGGTCATCGACAATGAGCCGATCGCTTTGCACGAGGCGCTCGCGCGGCTGTCGATAGATGAAGGTGACCGCCGTGTAGTTGGCCTGGCGGTCGTTGACGCGACCGTGCTCGGTCGAGTGGTGGAGGTGGCGGAGAAATGTCAGGTTCGGGAAGAACCGATAGAGCGTGGTGTTGGCGTTGTACTGCGGAACGCCGCGCCGATGGTCGATGAGCTCGTCGGTGGGCTCGCCCGCGAAAAAGAGCGAGTAGGGACGCTCGAAGAATTCGTTGCTCCAACCGCCCAGGTGGTCGTCCTCGTGGCTGGTGCCGTTCCAGCTCGGCGTTGCGCGGTCGTCGACGTAGGTGCGCATGTCGCCCTCCCACCACTGCTTGGCTTTGGCAGCGACCGGCTCGATGGTGAGCACGGTGCCGACCAGCTTCCCCGCGCCGGCGACGTCGGCATACAAAAAATCTTGGCCCGCTGTCGTCGGGTGCGCGTCGCTTTGGTGCGCTTCGAGAATGCAGCGGTCGGCGAGCGCGATCTTGGACGGGGAAAGGTGGACCTGGAGTGTCCCCTTGATGCCACGGACGACGATGTGGGCGCGTGACGTGTAGGGCATGCGCAGATGCATTTCGTAGCGCCCGGCGGTGCTCGCCGAGGGCGGGTCCATCGCCCACGCGACCGAGCGGATGCGTGCCGCGCCCAGGCCGGTGCCGAAGAACATGCCGAGCGGAACGTCGATCTGGGCCGTCGGCGCATCGTCGAACGTAATGGCCATGCGCGCGCGGCGCAGCTCCCGTTTGGTCAACCGGCTCACCGGCTCGAAGCGGACGACGTCGAGCTCGCCGGCGCCGGAGGTGACCCAGTCGAACGGGATTCGCTGCACAGGCAGCGCCGAAAAATCGGCCGACGCGAAGCGCGTGGCGAGCGCGTCGGGAGCTCCCGGTCGCCAGGAATCGACGACCCAGTCGGCGGGAAAGGTGTCGTAAAAGGCCTGATAAAATCCGGCGCGCTCTTCGGTCGTGATGCGCAGCCGCTGCGCGTAGGGCAGCGCCACCCAGGAGGCAAACCCTCCAGTCGAAACCTGGTTGCCCTCGACCAACGGCACGACGAACGGCGGCGTGTTTCCGGCGAACAGTTCGTTGGCGTCGAGGTCGATGCGCGGCACGCGCTCATCGTCGAAATAAAAGCGCACCCGCCCGAGATGCAAAGGACCATTGCCGTCGATGTCACTGGTGAACCACAGCGTGCGCAGCGTGCCGGGTCCGAGCGCATCGAAGATCACGTGCTCGCCGTCGACCTCGTAGAGCTCGGAGTAGGTGCCGCGAAAACCGTCGTCGTTCCCGCCGGCGCGGTCGTAGCTGGAAAAGGCGCGCGACTCGACGCCCGGTACGAGCACGGGCCACGCGTCGATTGCGCCGGCTGTGCTGACCAGATCGATCGGAGGGGGTGTGCTCAATAGGATGGCCGGGAGTGTGAGCGTCGGGCTCGCCG
>JBBQIO010000508.1:0-3772 GCA_038325015.1 Polyangia bacterium | reverse complement strand
AAGCGGGGCGCGCTACCGACGTCGAGAGTGACGCGCTCCCCGTCGCTGCCGCCCGCGCCCGGAGGCCAGGCATGTGCGACGAGGACGACTGACAAGAGCCGCTGCTCACCGATCGTGAGCCGCGACGCGACCGTCGGCGTTTCGCTGGACACCGTCGAAGAAGAGTCATCACGAAGCGCCATCAACAGCGCGGCAGCGTCGGCGGGCCGCTTGTCAGGCTGCTTGTGCAACATCGCCGTAATTACCCGCGCCAGGCCCAACGGTATCGTGTGGTCATTGTCGAGCGGGGGCGCCTCGTCGAGCAGCACGCGCGCCAGCGTCGCCATGGTATCGCCGACCGCGAACAGCGGCCGACCAACCAAGCACTCGTAAGCCACACAGCCGAGCGCAAAGATATCGGCGCGCGCATCGACGTGGGCACTGTCGCGCACCTGCTCCGGCGCCATGTACCCCGGCGTGCCGAGCAGGGTGCCGGCCTGCGTGGGGCGCGCGCCGTCGGGGACGTGAGCGATGCCGAAGTCGAGCAGCATCACCCCGTCGACGCGCCCGCCGCGCAGCAGCAGATTCTCCGGTTTGAGATCGCGATGCACCACGCCGCGGGAGTGAGCCACCGTGAGCGCCGCAGCCACCCGCTCGATGAGCAGCTGCACCTCCCCGGCGGGGAGCGGACCTTGCGTCAGCCGCTCGGCCAAGGTCATGCCGTCGAGCCATTGCGTCGCCAGGTAGCTGCAGCCGTCGGCGCCGATTCCATGAGCCACATAGCGAACGATGTTGTCGTGGCCCAGCTCGACGAGGAGCTGCGCTTCTTGCGCCAGCCGCGTCGACGTCGGCGCTGTGATCATCTTGAGCGCCACTTGCTCGCCGCGCTCAAGATCGTTGGCGCGGTAGACCTCGGCCATGGCGCTGGCCGCAACGCGCTCGATCAGCTCGAAGCGATCAGCGATCATCCTTGAGCTGGACGGCGACATCGCGCTCCATGTTATCCTAACGACGGCCCATGACCGTGCGTTCTACCGTCGAGGTTGCCCCCGGAGCACGCACCCCGCTGGTCGTCCGGCGCTTCACGCTCACCGTGCTCGAAGGGCCGGCCGCCGGCAAGAGCGTCGAGTCCAATGGCGAGACCGCCGGCATCGGCTCGCATGAGCTCAATCAGCTGGTCATCGACGATCCCACCGTCTCGCGCTTCCACTGCGAGATTCGCGTCTCGGCGGACGGCGGTCGCGTGCGCGATCTGGGGAGCCGCAACGGCACTGTCGTCGATGGGCTGACCGTCTTCGATGCGCTCTTGCGCGACGGCAGCGTGCTCCGTTTGGGCAGCTCCACGGTCGCCTTCCGCCTGCAGAGTGGCGAGACGCCCATCGAGCTGTCGGCCGATCATCGGTTTGGCAACCTGGTCGGCGATTCGGCGCAGATGCGCGCCGTCTTCGCCTTGCTCGGCCGTGTCGCCGCCGCGGACATCACCGTGCTGCTCGAGGGAGAGACTGGTAGTGGCAAGAGTCAGGCGGCCGACGCGATTCACGCGCAAAGTCGGCGCAAGGATGGGCCGTTCGTCGTCGTCGATTGCGCATCGCTGTCGGCGACGGTGCTGGAGAGCGAGCTGTTTGGTCACGAGCGCGGCGCCTTCACCGGGGCCGACAGTCGGCGTGTGGGGGCCTTCGAGGAGGCCACTGACGGCACCGTGTTCCTCGATGAGATCGGCGAGATGCCGCTCGCCATGCAGCCCAAGCTGCTGCGCGTGATCGAGGCCCGACAAATTCGCCGCGTGGGCTCGAACCAGTTTCGCCCCGTCGACGTGCGCATGATCGCCGCGACGCATCGGGATCTGCGCAGCGAGGTCAACGCCGGGCGATTCCGCGCCGATCTCTATTTTCGTCTGGCGGTGGCCAAGATCGAGATTCCGCCGCTGCGCCATCGACCCCAGGACGTGCCGGCCACCATCGAGCAATTGTTGAGCGCCATGCACGTCGACGAGGCGCGACGAGCGGCCATCACTGCGCCGGAGATGATGGCGCATCTGCAGCGCGGCGCCTGGCCTGGCAACGTGCGCGAGCTGCGAAATTATCTCGAACGGCTGGTGGTGTTCGAGCGGGCGGACCCGCCGACGCCGGTCGAGGAATCGGGCCGCGGCGTCGCCATCGATGCCTCGATCCCATTCGCCGAGGCGCGCCAAGCGGTGCTCGCCCGTTTCGAGCGCGGCTACCTCGAGGCGCTGCTGGCCAAGTTCGAGCACAACATCGCAGCTGCCGCCGAGCACAGCGGCGTCGATCGCGGCTATCTGTACAAGCTCCTGCGCCGCCACGGTCTCAAACCCGGGGGCTGACGATCGCGCGTAGACATTGACACTCGAGGGGCAGATGCCGCGGCGTTTGCAGGAGAACGCGACCAGGTGCTCGGCCTTACAGCGGCCGCACACGACGCTGCGAAGCCGTGCGCGAGGATCCCACAGCGAAGGTACGCTTCCAGCTCTTTGTCGACGTGCCGAGGAAGACCGCTGCCATATGGGCTGGATTCAATGAGCGCCTCGCGGAGACCATCGAGCTCGGCGGCCACGATCGGTACAGGAGTGTCTCCTCGGGCGCGCGGCGGCGGTACCGATCCATCGGACCGCGACCTGGTTACACAGGTCATGCCCAAGCAACCCCGTTGGGAGATCGCGACCTTGCGAGCCGCAGAGTGCTGCGTGCCGTCCGCTACTCGGACGCTGGCCGGGACAGTGCGGATCACGACGTGATGCTCCCCGCAAGGCAAGCTGATGGACCGCTGCGACCAGCGCTTACGGGATCGTCCAACTCGGCACGATGACCTGGTACCCGAGAGTCTGCTCGGGTTCCCGGCGGTGCTACGGAGGCATCGGGCCGTGACAGCGTTTGAGCTGTCCATTGCCCCGGACCAGCGGCTGGCTGGAGAGGCGCGGCACGCCTGTCGTAGATCAAGACGAGTGCCTCGCCCACGCCGTCCGTTCTCCAATCGCTCACCTTCACTGTGGCGAGGCACGAGTTCGCGGTACGATGTCGGCGTGTCGTTCAAACCCCTGGCGCCCTTCACTGAAGCGGAGCGCACCCAGCTGTTCGGGCGGCAGCGCGAGGTCGCCGAGCTGGTCAGCTTGCTGTCCGGAGATCGCCAATACGCGCTGGTGACCGGCGAGGCCGGTGTCGGCAAGACATCGTTGGTGCGCGCCGGCCTGCTGCCGCTCCTCGCCGAGCGCGGGTTGCGCTGCCAGTACGTCGACGCCGCTCAGACGCTCAAGCCCGACCTGCTACTCGACGGGGCGCGCGCCATCCTGGTGGTCGACGACGTCGGCGCGGCGCTCGACTCGGGACCGCGTTACGCGGTGCTGTGGGAGACGCTGCAGCGCTGTGCATCGCTGCGCAACATCAAGGTCCTGTTCATCATCGACGACGCCGACCTGCCGGCGCTCGACGCCCTCGAAGAGAGCCTCGGTCGAATCGCGGCGCGGGTGCGCATCGAGCGGTTCGACGAGCCGCGCGCCGCCGACGTCATCGAGCGGACGGTGTTGACCGCCGGGACCTATTTCGAGTCCGGACTGTCGGCGGCCATCGCCGCGGACCTGGCCAACAAAGGGCCGATTTCGCCGTCGGAGATTCAGCTGGTCGGTGCGGCGGTCGTCAAAGAGCGCGTCAACAAGCTCAACGCGTATCGCGCCGCGGGCGGCGCCGAGGCGCTCGGCTGGCGCTTTTTCGCGAGTGCCTGGACGCGCTCCGGCGGACGACGCGCTGGTCAGGTGCTGGCGGCGCTCGCTGCGCTGCCGCAT
>JBBQIO010000507.1:0-3775 GCA_038325015.1 Polyangia bacterium | reverse complement strand
CAACCGAGGAGCATGCATGGGGCCGATTCTGATCTTCTTCGTGGCGCACTGGATGCTGAGCATCTTCGCCCAGACCTTTTTCCTGCATCGCTACGGGGCTCACCGCATGTTCACGATGAGCCCGGGCTGGGAGCGCTTCTTCTATCTGTTCTCCTACGCGACGCAGGGTCCGTCGTTTCTGGTGCCCCGGGCGTATGCCATTTTGCACCGCGAACATCACGCGTTCACCGACACGCCAGACGATCCGCATTCGCCGCGCTTTTCGTCGGGACTGGCGTCGATGATGTGGCGCACCAAGCAGCGCTACGACGCGTACGCCTATCGGACGTGCGCGCCCGAAGCGCGCTTCGACGGCGGGGTGCCCGAGTGGCCGTTGATCGATCGGGTCGCGCAGACCTGGGTCTCGCGCATCGGTCTTGGCGCCCTCTATGTTCTCTTCTACCTGCACTTTGCACCGTCGGCGGGGTGGTTCTTGCTGCTGCCGGTTCATTGGCTGATGGGGCCGATTCACAGCGCGATCGTGAACTGGTGCGGGCACCGTTACGGCTATCGCAATTTTGCCCTCGACGACGACAGCCGCAACACGCTGCCGCTCGACTTTGTCACCATGGGCGACCTGTTTCAGAACAACCATCACAAATACGGCGCGCGGGCCAATTTCGCGGTGCGTCGCTTCGAGGTCGATCCTTGCTACCAGGTGATTCGCCTGTTGGCGTGGGCCAAAATCGTCGAGCTGACCAAGGGTGCAGCGATGGACAAGGAATTTTTGGCTGCGGCGTGAGCACCTGGCACGTGCCCTCAGGACGTGCTCAGCACGAACGAGTTGCCGTCGGGGTCTTTGAAAATCGCCGAGGTGCCCCAGCCCTCTTTTTTGGGCGGCTGCGCAAACTCGACGCCCCGCTCCGTGAGCTCGGCGTAGGTACGATCCATGTCGTCGACCGTAAAGGAGATGCTGTGAAACGTACCGATGCGGTCTTCATGGCCCTCCGGAGTGAACAGCACGAGACAGGTTTGGGCGCCAGGAACCTTGAGCTCGATCCAGCGCTGGCCATCGCCCATCGGCTGATCGGTGGCGACCTGAAAGCCTATTTTTTGCGTCCAAAATGCCAGGGCTTTGTCCTGGTCGCGCACCGGCACACCGACGAATTTGATCTGCTTCAACATGTTCGAATCTCCTTCGAGCGAGGAGTCGCGGAGTGCGACTGCGATCAGCCATGCCATGAAAGCGCGCCAGGCGAACCAGGTCGACGGTCGATCGGGACACTCCATGTCGATAGTCGTAATGGCTATAGCCAGTATGGCCATATCAGGCGCTCTTTGTTAGACTTTGCAGATGGCCTCCGCCAAGTCGACCGCGCTCGCCATCGACCGCTATCTAGCCGACGTGCTGCTGCCGGATCTCGTCGGCCACGACAAGCGACCGTCGTCGTTCGTGCTCTATTTCTGGCTGTACGCGATGACCAAGGGAGTCGGGCGCGAGAGCGCTTTTTTCAGCTATCAGATGCTCACCGATCGCACCGGCCTTTCCAAGCGCGCGGTGCAGCGCGCCGTGGTCCACTTGCGGCGCCGGCAGCTGCTGCATGCGACGCGCAAATCGCCGACTGCGGTGCCCGAATATACGGTCGCGACCCCGTGGCTAGGCCGAGCGTAGAGTCGGCCGATTAGGTTGCGCCACACAAAAAATGCGGATGTACTACCGGATATGACAAAGAAGAAGCCGCCGCGCGGCCGCAAGCCCATGCCCGAGGACGAGCGTAAGGCGCGCATCATCCAGACGCGCGTCCCGGATGATCTGAGCGACACGCTGCAGAAGGAGGCCAAACGCATGCGGGTCACCGTCTCGCAGCTGATCCGCAACGTGCTCGAAGACACGTTCGAGCTGGTGGATAACGTCGTGGCCGAGACGCGCAACCTGGGTGAGATCGTGCGCCGCGACGCCAAGCGCCTGGCGCAGTCGGCCGGCGGTGTCGCTCGGTCGGCCAAGGGAGGGTCGCGGGCAGCGGTCGAGCGGTTGCCGTCGCTGCGACCGTTCGCCGAGGTCGATGCCTGGCAGGAGGTGCTGGTCAATCGCGACGCCGAGTGCGCGCAGTGTGGAGCCGCATTGACCCGCGGCAAAGCGGCGCTGCTCGGCTTGGTAGCCGAGGGGACGTCACGTCCGTGGCTGTGCTTATCGTGCGGCAGCCAGCTGTAGCCAGTGCCCGCGAGTCCTTCGGCGGTCGGCGGTCCGTCCGACGGCGGTCGCGGTGCCGCGGCGAGCCGCTTGACGGGTTTGCTATTGAATCAGTCCGCGGCTGCGAAACGAAGCGAGCGAGTCGACCACGCTCTGGCTTACCGGGCGCGGATCGAAGCCGAGCTCGGAGCGCGCCTTGTCGTGGCGTGCGTCGAGATGGTGCCGGAGCGCATGCAACGAGTCGCTGGTGACCAGGGCGCGCTTGCCCAAGGCCTGCGCCCACAGTGTCGCGAAGGGCGCCGAGGCGCGCGCCAACCACATCGGCGAAATCAGTCGCGGCGGACGCCGTCCTCCGTTCGCCGTGACCACCTGAGCGATTTCGGGCATGGTTGCGCGCGGCCCGACCAAAAGATAGCGCTCGCCGGAGCGTCCACGCTCGGCCGCCGCGATCGCCGCTTGCGCAACGTCGCGCGCATCGACCCAGTGAAAGCCGGCGTTGATGAGGCCCGGCAGACGACCGCGGTAAAGGGCCAGCAAGAGCTCGCCCATGCGCGACGGCGCGTAGTCTTCGGGGCCGATCACGCCGCCCGGATTGACGGTCACGACGTCGAGCCCGCGCGCGATGCCGGCGGCGATTTGCCGCTCGCCGTCCGCCTTGCTCAAGTCGTAGTGGGGCACCGGCTCGCCGCGCTCAACCAGAGCGCGGGTCTCGTCGAGTGGTTGGTGGTGGGGCGACGGCGAAAACGCGTGAATGGAGCTGTAATGCACAAGCCGCCGGACTCCGTTGGCCAGACACGCATTGACGACGTTGCGTACGCCGTCGACGTTGATGCTTCGCGCCCGCGCCGCCTCGCGCGCTTCGAGCGAGATGAAGCCGGCCAGGTGGTAGACGATTTCGGCGCCGGCGAAGGCCCGGTCGAGCGACGCCGGGTCGCGCACGTCTCCGGACATTGACTCGAGTTCGAGGCCGGCCAGCGCTGGCGCCGGCCGACCTTCGTGCAAAAGTACGCGCGGCGACTCACCCTGCTCGATGAGAGCGCGAACTAGATTGGCGCCGAGGTGCCCCGACGCGCCAGTGACGACGATCTTCATGCATCTCCCAGGTGCAGCCGCAGCTGCGCTTTGACGGCCGGCCACTCGCCAGCCAGGATCGAATAAAAGGCCGAATTGCGCACGCCGGTCCCGTCCGAAGTGGGCATGTGGCCGCGTAAAACGCCGTCGAAGCGCGCGCCGATGCGCTCGATGGCGGCGCGCGAACGCAGGTTGCGCTCGTCGGTCTTGAGCGTCACGCGGTGGACGCCGAGCGTCTCGAACGCGGCGGTCAGAAGGAGGAGCTTGCACTCGGTGTTGACCGCCGTGCGCTGCACCGCCGCGACCAGCCAGGTCCAGCCGATCTCGAGCGCATCGACGTGCTGATCATCGGCGGCACGTCCCGGCCAGGCCCATCGCTCGGCCCCGGCGAAGCGGGTCGATCCGACGATGTTCGGCTCCGACTCTTTGGGCGAAATGGCCACGACGACGAACGGCACCGCGCGGCCGGCGGCCTGCTCGGCCAGCGCTAGACGAACATAGTCGTCCATGCCGACACCTCCGACCGGAACGGTG
>JBBQIO010000506.1:0-3780 GCA_038325015.1 Polyangia bacterium | reverse complement strand
GATCTCCTTTGCGATCTGGTCCGCCTTCTCAAATGCCGCTGCCGACTTCTCTCCTACCTGCTCTGTGAGTACATCTTCCTCCTTGAAGGTGATGTCACTTTTCTCGTCTTCGGTAGTGTCCATGTTCAGTGCCGCGCCTTTCTCTCGTCGAGGTCCTGTAGCCGATTCCCTAGGTCGTTGACACGTGACCGCAGGTCGCGGATTAGTTCGTCTCGCTTGATGTCACTCATCGTGTGGCTCTCGGCGTGGCTCTCGAGTACCCTTTGCCACGTCTCTGTGTGATGCTCCATTTGACGGCTCACTCGATCCACGTCCGATTGTCTCGCGCTGCGTTCGTAGAACAGTCCGCCAGCGAGGCTGCAGATGGCCAGGATGTAAGCGGCATCTCGGAGCGTCCACTTACGTGGAGGTGGAGTGATCCGGTATGAGTCGGGGTTCATCTAGCTTCTCACCAGCGCGCCGGTTGCGCTCAGCTCGGCGTCGCCGGATTCGGCGAGTAGGGCCTGAGTGACTGACGTGTCAAGCGTGGCGGCGCGGTAGCAGGCGCGGAGGATGGCGTTCTTGATGTGCCCGCCGGTGAAGGCGTAGTCCTTGCCGAGCTTGGCGAAGTCGATCGGCTGTTGCAGGGGGGCTTCGCTTCGTCGGAGGATGCCTTCCCAAATGAGAGCGCGCTCCTCGGCCGTCGGGATCGGCAGCTCGACCTTGTAGAGCAGCCGGCGCTTGAAAGCGTCGTCGATCGCCGTGTCGATGTTCGTCGCGAGTATCACGATCCCGTCGTGGCGCTCCAGCGCTTGCAGCAGGTAGTTGGTTTCGAGGTTGGCGAATCGGTCGTTGGCCGACTCGACCTTTGCCACACGCTTTGCGAACAGCGCGTCCGCCTCGTCGAAGAACAGCACGGCGCCGTTCAGTACCGCGTCTTCGAGCACCGTCTTGAGGTTCTTTTGCGTTTCGCCTACCCACTTGGAAACTACCTTGCTGCCGTCGACGCGCGCGAGCGGTAGCTCCAGCTCGGAGGCGATGATCTCGGTGGTGATGGTCTTCCCGGTACCGGGCTTGCCCGAGAGCAACACCGTTAGACCGATGCCCGAACCCACGGCGCGGCGTAGCTTCCACATGTCGAGCACCTTGGTGCGCACGCGGCCAGCGTCGATGATCTCCTGGATGTGCGCGCGTACTTCGGCGGGCACGATCAGGTCAACGAGCTTCGAGGTCGGGTGCTCAAGGTCGAACTGCGAATCCGTCTGCTCTGTCGTCGTCACTTTCACGCTCCCATCCCCGGTAAAGGGGGTATCGGCGCAACCGCATCAGAAGTTGCTTGCTGTCGGTTGCGCACGCACTTATAAGCGTCTGAACGTTTGGTTGATTAGAAGTTCACCTTCAGTGTGGCGTTCATACCATTGGTGGCGGGAGCGATCCCGAGGGACACCCTTTTGCTGCGGCGCCGAACGACGGACTTGTCAATTGCGTCCCAGATGGCAATCGCCACGCCGCCGAGCGCAGCCGATGCGCCAACGGCGATCATTATCATTGGAAGCTCTCGTCCCACGGACGCGCCAAAACATCTGCCAGATCCGCTGACACCAACTCCTGGCATCTGCGTTTCGGCGTCTGTGTTGCAGCTAAAGTAGAACCACAGGCCGGTCCCTATGGCGAGCATCGGTACACCGATGCCGACGCTGACGCCGATCCAGGTCAGAGTATATCGGCGGTTCGGGTCGAAGGGCTGCGTTGCGGGTTTCAATGCACCAGTCGCGGGTGTTGCTGTCGTCGTTGTCGTTGTCGGCGGCGCGCTGGCGGCCGACTGCTCCTCGGTCTTGGGTGGCGGCGGCGGTTCTGGGGCGACCTTGACGCCTTCCACCTCGCGCCGCGTGCGCAGCGACAGCGCGAAGCGCGCCAGGGCTTGATCGTCCGGCGTCGGCGCCAGTGGCAGGATGACGCCCCACTCCCGGTGGCCGTTCTCGGCGTTGTAGACGGCGCCCAGTAGCTCCGTTTCTGACGACGGCGACCGCTGTTGCGTTAGGAGAATGACCTCCTCGGCGCCGACGGCGCGCGCGACCGCGCAGGCGAGCGGGATCTCGAAGCGGTCTTTCTCGGCGCGCGTGGCGAAGCGGAGGCCGATGTAGCTCTCCGCCTCAAGCTGATCGTCCACCTCGCTATTAACGGTGACCGTTGTCGTCTCGCGTGGTTTCACCTCGACCAAGCGAAGGCTGCCGCGCCGAGGATCGGCGCTTGGGATGTAGATCCGGTAGTTGCCGGGGAGTAGCCCTGTGCTCGTCTTCGGTGTCGAGCCGGCCGGCTGTTCGTTCAGGAAGAAGCGTCGTCGACTCGGCCGCGTTTCGACGGCGAGTGAGCCGGCTTGTTCCATTTTCTCCTTGAGCACCTGGTTGCCGATGGCGACCAGGCGGGGATGATACTGCACCTCGGAGAACGCCTGGATCTCGGGAAACGATCGAATGACTTCCCGCAATACCGCCTGTGCAGCCGTCGTGTTGTTCGTCTTCACGAGTGCCTTGGCCAAGGTGAGCAGCGCATCGCGGCGCACCTCGCGCAGCTTGGGGTCGATGGCGAGTACGGCGCTCTGGTTGGCCAGCCCATCGGCCGCCTGCGTCAGCTCGGAGATGGCAACCGTGAAGCTCGACGACGTGTAGGCCGCGCTTCCATCGGTGGCGCGCTTGATGAGTGCCTGGATCTCGTCAGCCGAAGCTCTGGTGACGGGCCGCGAAAACGATACCTCCAGCCTCTTGCGCAGCTCGTCGCCGCTCAGCACGCGCGCTGGACCGAACGCCTTCGTGATCTGAGTGACGTTACGTGTCATGCCAACGGGGCGCGGGTCCGAATACGACTCCAGTAGGATCGCCTTCTTCTCCGCACGCGCGGGAGCGCCGACGAGGAGCAACGCAAGCGAGAGCGATGCGGCGCGCATCTACTTGGCCTCCAGGCAGCCGATTGAGGGAGGATTCGGTCGAGCTTTTCCGTCGAAGTCGTTCGTGGGTGCGGTGATGGTCATGAACGATGCCGCGCCTGCACCGACGAGGATCACGGTGCATGGTGGGATCGCGGTCTTGTTTGGGTGGTAGTCGCCCGTCGACGGACTGGCGAATAGCTGAGCAGAAGCCGTGCAGCTCGCGGTGCTCAGGTTCGTGCCTGTGCCGCCACTATATGCGCTGTGGTCGGTCACGCAGCTCGTCGCATCCAACTCGGCGGCGCCGCCCGTGTTGCCGAATACCACGGTATTGGCGAGCACGACGCCAGAGGCGCAGCCGATGCCCGCCGAAGGTTGCAGCCCCGTCTTCATCTGGTTGTTGACGACGGTCAGGTTGAACATCGTCTTGGCGCCCGCGCCCAGCGACGCTACGTTGATGCCGCCGAAGTTGGAGCCAGTGGGATCAAGAGTGCCGTTGCCAATGACAAGGAGATTAGTGAGCGTGTAATCACTCGACTGAAGCAGGATGCCACCTTGCGCGTTGTTTGGCCCGATGGTGTCCTGATCGAGAACCACTGTGCAGCTCGATAGGTTCAGGCCGTTCTGCGCGTTGTTGCTCACCGTCGAGCGGAGCAGCGTCAGCTTGGTTGCAGATGGCGATCCGCTGCTGCCGCACTGGATGCCGTGACCGTTTGCTCCCGTCGCCCCCTTTATTGTGAAGCCATCGAGCGTGACATCGATCTTGGTGGCGCCGCCGAGGGCGATCGCCACGGCGGGGCCAGCCGTCATCGGTGAGATTACCGGCCCGCCGACGCCGATGGCAGTAACGGTGTACGTGACACCGGCTAAGGGCGCGA
>JBBQIO010000505.1:0-3784 GCA_038325015.1 Polyangia bacterium | reverse complement strand
CTCGTTCACGGAAAGCGCCAGGCTCGTGCACGCGATCAGCGCGGTCGCGGGCATCGCCGCGCTCTACGGGCCGCTGCACGGCGGCGCCAACGAGGCCGTGCTGCGCATGCTCAAGCGCATCGGCTCCAAGGACAAGGTGAGCGAGTTCGTCGCCGGGGTGAAGAAGGGCGACGAGCGGCTGATGGGCTTTGGCCATCGCGTCTACAAGAACTTCGACCCGCGCGCGACGATCATCAAGAAGGCCGTGGACGACGTCTTCGAGGTCACCGGCGTCAGCCCGCTGCTGGAGATCGCCCTCGAGCTGGAGAAGACCGCGCTGGAGGACGACTACTTCGTCTCGCGCAAGCTGTATCCCAACGTCGACTTCTACTCGGGCCTCATGTACGAGGCGCTGGGGCTGCCCGTCGCGATGTTCCCGGTCATGTTCGCGATCGGCCGCACCTCGGGATGGATCGCCCAGTGGCTGGAGATGGTTCAGGACTCCGAGCAGAAGATCGCCCGGCCGCGCCAGATCTACACCGGCGAGCGCTCGCGCGACTACGTGGCCATCGGCGAGCGCTGACACTCGTCTGAGTGAGCTGACCCACAGTCCGGACGCGGGATCGGTGCGAACATGAGTTCGTGCAGGACTCCGTCCTCTATATAGATCGTCTGATCATCCGGCCCATCGCGCCCGGCGATCGTGATGCGCTCGCCAAGGCGCACGCGCTGCTCTCCGACGAGACGGTGCGCAGGCGCTTCCTCGCCCCCAAGCCCCGGCTGGCCGGGCGCGAGCTGACCTACCTGACCGAGGTCGACGGGCAGAATCATTTTGCCATCGGCGCCAAGACTCCCGGTCGGCCCGGCGAGGGGCTGGGGGTCGCGCGCTTCGTGCGGTTGGAGCGGCCCGACGTCGCCGAGGCCGCGGTCGCGGTCGTCGACAGGATGCACGGGCGCGGCCTGGGGCGGCTACTGTTTCAGCGCATGTGCGCCGCGGCGGCCGAGCGCGGTATCGAACGGCTGCGTTGCGAGCTCCTCTCGATGAACGCACCGATGCGCGCGCTCGTCGACAGCATGGCGCCGGAGATCACGAGGAGCGAAGAGGATGGCATTGTGACCGTCGAGTTTCCGCTGCCGGATATCGCGCCGGATCAATCGGCCGCGTCGGCGCCGCGGCAAAATCCGCTATATCAGCTGCTGGTCTTGGCGGCGCAGGGGATGGTGGCGATGCGCCGAATGTTCGAAGACTGGGTGACGCCCAGCAAGTAAGGGTTTTCAGCGTCGGTGCGGATGGGCCGGGATATTCAGCGTCGGCACCGGGGAATACAGCACCTTGTTGAGCGAGACCTGGCCGCGCGGAGCGTCGGCCAGATTGCGCGCGGCTTGCGTCTGATTCGTGCCGTTCGGCGGCCCTCCCCAGTTGTCGTACACCGGATGGGCGCACGTCAGCGGCCCTGTCCAGTAGTGCCGAATGATGTAGCGGCCCTGAAAATTATTGCCGTAGGCACCCTGCGTCGAGGCCCCCGAATCGGCCGACTGACCATTCCACTGCGAGCGTCCGCCCATGACCGCCGGCGCCTCTTTGAAGATCAGATCGTCGGACAGCGTATTTTTGTCGTAGCGCGCGTGCATCCGCGTCAAGACAACACCGCCCATCGCGCCTCCGGGGAGCTGATTGACTTCGACCCCGAGCGTGGCCAGCTCGCTGGCGTCGAGTACCGGCGTCGGACACGGGTCGCACGAAGTCGACTGCCACGCATATTCAGTGACGATCGCCTTGCCGCCCGCCTGATTCAGCGCCGCATCGAACAGCTCGGCATAAAAGGATCCAAATTGGGTGCGCACATGGTCGGCGACATCGAGATTGGTGGGAATGAAGATGTTCTTGTAGTTGGCAACTTCGAAGCGCGACGTCGGATGCAGCGTATAAACAATCAAGTCCTGCTTGCCGTTGGCGTTCAACAATCCGAGTCGAACCGGTAAACGCAGCTCATCCGCGTCGTACGAGACGCGCAGCGGCGACAAAACGACGTTTTTCTGCTCGTTGCGATGGACCTTGTTGATATCGACCTTGGCAACGAAGAACTTCATTTGATCGTGAATGTAGGGAGCGAGCGCGGCGGCCGCGCCGTTGGGAATGTGATAGCCGCTTTGATGCAGCCAGGTCTCGAGGCCACCTGAATCGCGGGCCGACAGAATCAAAATCTGATACTCGCCGACCGCGAATTGCGCCTCGATCTTGACCCCCAGGTGACCACTAGGGGCATCCATCTTCTCCATACGAGTGCTACCGCGGCCGCCGCTGGCCGACATCGGCGCATACATCATTTGCGGCCGACAGGGATCCTGCTCCCAGTATTCGACCAAGCGCGGCGCAGTCAGCGCGTCGATATGATCGAACACCGTCGACGGCAACGTCTTGACGTCCTCCTTTTTGAGAACCACCGGCACCGGGACCACCAGTGCGAAGTCTTCCGGCGGCCCTTGGTAATCGTTGGACATGGTCAGCGCCGTGCGATGTCCCTGCCGCACCAACGCCACCTGCGATGCGTGGTTCGACAGCTTGCCGTCTTGATTGGAGACGAAAAAACCACAAAAGCCATACGCCGGCGCGCTTATCCCGACGACGAAACACAACACGGGCAAAGACCACAACATGGGTTTCATGGACGTCTCCATTATCGTCGGTGCGGGTGGGCCGGAATATTCAAAGTCGGTACCGGCGAATAGAGGACTTTATTGAGCGAAACTTGGCCGCGTGGTGCGTCGGCCAGATTACGCGCGGCCTGCGCTGGGGGATGACTGCCCCCTCGGTCCGTCGGCCCACCCCAGTTGTCGTACACCGGATGGGCGCAACTCAGCGGTCCCGTCCAATAATGGCGAATAATATAGCGGCCCTGAAAATTATTGCTGTAGGCGCCTTGCGTCGATGCCCCCGAATCGGCCGACTTGCCATTCCATTCCGAACGCCCCCCCACGACCGCGGGCGCCTCTTTGAAGATCAGGTCTTCGGACAGGGTATTTTTGTCGTAGCGGGCATGCATCCGGGTCAAGACGACCCCGCCCATTGCGCCGCCGGGAAGCTGATTGACCTCGACCCCGAGCGTGGCCAGCTCGCTAGCGTCGAGCACCGGCGTCGGACACGGGTCGCACGACGTCGACTGCCAGGCATATTCGGTGACGATCGCTTTGCCGCCCGCCTGGTTCAGTGCCGCGTCGAAGAGCTCGGCATAAAAAGATCCAAATTGCGTCCGCACGTGGTCGGCGACGTCGAGATTGGTGGGAATGAAGATGTTTTTGTAGTTGGCGACTTCGAAGCGCGACGTCGGATGCAGCGTGTAGACAATCAAGTCCTGTTTGCCGTTGGCGTTCAGTAAGCCCAGCCGCACCGGCAGACGCAGCTCATCGGTGTCGTAGGAGACACGCAGCGGTGACAGGACGACATTTTTCTGCCCGTTGCGATGAACCTTGGTGATATCGACCTTGGCGACAAAAAACTTCATCTGATCGTGAATGTAGGGGGCGAGTGCCGCCGCGGCGCCGTTTGGAACGTGATAACCGCTTTGATGCAGCCAGGTTTCCAGACCTCCCGAATCGCGCGCTGACAGAATTAAAATCTGATATTCGCCAACGGCAAACTTCGCCTCGATTGTGACACCCAGCCGGTTACTGCCGGTCTCCTCTTTGGCGCGCGATCCCTGCAAGGCCATGCCGCCCTTTTTCATCGGCATGTCGTATGCGCGCGGCGAGCACGGATCCTCTTCCCAATATTCGACCAGGCGCGGCGCGGTAAGTGCGTCGATAT
>JBBQIO010000504.1:0-3791 GCA_038325015.1 Polyangia bacterium | reverse complement strand
AGCTGGCCATCGGGGTGGCCGTCGAGCTCACGCTGCTGGCGTCGTCGTCGGCCGATGACGATGCCTCGATGAGCCCCGAAGCTCGTCGGCAAATGGGCGAGCTGCAAAAGGCGCAGGCCGCGGCCAAAAAGCGCGCCGCGGAGCTCGGGGGTCGGATGAAAAAGGCCGGCGTTGGCTCGTCGCTCGGCGGCAAGCTGGAACGCGCCGGCGGCCACATGGGCGGCGCCGAACAGCGCCTCGCCGGCAAAGACGCCCCGGGCGCCAGCGGCGAGCAGAAGCAGGCGCTCGATGAGCTGGGTCAGCTCAAGGATGCGCTGTCGCGTGAGCGCCGGCCGACCTCGCGTGGCGGCTCGATGTCCGAAGAGCCGGTCAAGATCCCCGGCGCCGACGAATTTCGCGCCCCGCGCGAGTTCCGGCAGGAGCTCCTCGAAGCGGCCAAGCGCGCGCAGCCGGGTCGGTTTGCCGCCGACGTCGAGCGCTATTACGAGGAGCTGGCCAAGTGACGCGCTGGCTGCGTCGAGCCATTTTGGTGGGTTTGGCGGGGCTCAGCGTGGCGACGCTATCGACGTTTGCGCGCGCGGCGCAGGCCGACGAGGTGGCCGACGCGCTACGCTTGTTGAGCGAGCAGCGCATTGAGGAGGCGACGCCAATCGTCGCCCGGCTGCACACGCAGAAGCCGACCGGTCTGACGCAGTTTCTCGACGGTGAAATCGAGTTTGCCGCCGGGCAATACGCGGCCGCGCACGACTCGCTCGTGGCTGCGCTCAAGTCGCCGGCCGATCTCGGCCCGCTCGAGGACGAGGCCAAAGAGCTGGCCGATCTGGCGGCCCGCACCGACCTAGTGACGCGCGGATTTGCGGAAAAGCGCAGCGCGCACTTCATCATTCGTTACGCGCCGGCCGATGCGTTGCTGGTGGGCTATGCGCTGACCACGCTCGAAAGCGCCTACGCCGCCATCGGCGACGATCTCGGATATCGTCCACCCGCCCCGGTGCGCGTCGAGATTTACGGCGAGGTCGCCGACCTGGCGCGCGTCTCGCCGCTGACCGAAAAGGAGATCGAGACCTCGGGCACGATCGCGCTGTGCAAGTTCAACCGGCTGATGATTGTCTCGCCGCGCGCGCTCCTGGCCGGCTATCCGTGGCGCGACACGCTCAATCACGAGTACACGCACTTTGTCATCTCGCGCGCCTCGTACGAGAACGTGCCGATTTGGCTGCACGAGGGGCTGGCCAAGTTCGCAGAGCAGCGCTGGCGGCGCGGCCCGGGAAACGACGGGGGGCTGACGCCGACTATGGAGCACCTGTTGGCGACCGGGCTGGCGCGCCACCATCTGATCACGTTCGAACAGATGCATCCGTCGATGGCCAAACTGCCGTCGCAGGAGGACGCCGCGCTGGCCTTCGCCGAGGTCTACGAGGCAGTCCACTATCTGCACGGCAAGTTCGGCATGGCCGGGCTGCGCGGGCTCATCATCGGCTTGCGCGACACACACGATCTGTCCAAGGCGGTGACGCGCGTGACCGGCCGATCGTTCGCCGAGTTCCAGAGCGACTGGCGCAGTTGGCTCAGTGCACAGTCACTGCACACCCACCCCGGCCTCTTGCCGGCGCACCTGCGCTTCAAAAAGGGGCAAAAGGGCGCCGACGAGGACGCGGACGACGACGGCGGCCAGACCCAAGCGATTGCCGAGGACAAGGCGCGCAAGTGGGCTCGGCTGGGCGGTCTGTTGCGCGGGCATCATCATCTACCGGCGGCCGCCCTCGAGTACGAGCGCGCGGCTAAGCTGGTCGGTCCGGCGAATCTCCTGGTGGCCAATCGACTGGCGCGCACCTACCTCGAAATGGGGCAGCCGGAGCGTGCCATTGCCGTCGTCGAGCCGACGCTGCTGCTCTATCCCGACCAGGCGGCGCCGCACGCCTTGGCCGGCGAGGCGCTGTTGGCGAAGGGCGATTTTGCCGGCGCGCGCGCGCATTTCGAGGCCGAGATCGGCATCAGCCCGTTCGATCCCGCGGCCCATTGCGGCCTGTCGACGGTCTATGCGCAGCTGGGTGACGCCCGCAAAGACGACGAGCACGCCACCTGTCAGGCGCTCAAGTAGCCGTCCATGTCACAATCACGGCCCGCGTATCCCTGCCGAGACGAACGAGAGGATCATGTCCGAGCCTGCTGAAACCAACCGACTGACCGAAGTTCAAACGAGCGCTGTCGTCGCGCCCGTGCTCGCACCCGTACCCTCCGACGAACAGACGGCCGAGCTCGACCTGACGGCGGCGCGCGAGCTGGCTGCAGCCAGCATGGCCGTCAAGCGCGAGATCGCTCGCCGCGTGGTCGGACAGGCCGATGCCGTCGAGCAGCTGCTGATCGCGCTGTTTTCCGGCGGTCACTGTCTGTTTGTCGGCGTTCCTGGATTGGGCAAAACGCTGCTCATTTCGACCCTGTCGGAAATATTGGATCTCCGTTTTCAGCGCATCCAATTCACGCCCGACCTGATGCCCTCGGACATCACCGGGACCGAGGTGCTCGAAGAGGATCGGTCATCACCGGTCCCGGGCCGGCGCGTGTTCCGCTTCATCAAGGGGCCGCTCTTCGCCAACATCATTTTGGCCGACGAGATCAACCGCACGCCGCCCAAGACCCAGGCGGCGCTGCTGCAGGCCATGCAAGAGCATCGCGTGACAGCCGGCGGGCAGACCCACGTTTTGGAGCCGCCATTTTGCGTCTTCGCGACGCAGAATCCGATCGAGCAGGAGGGCACGTACCCTCTGCCCGAGGCGCAGCTCGACCGCTTCATGTTTCAAGTCGACGTCGGCTATCCGTCGAGCGACGAGGAGGTGGCGATCGTCCGGCAGGGCACGTCGGCGGGGCGGCCGTCGCTGACCAAGGTACTGTCGCCGGCCGATATCATCCGGCTCCAGGAGCTGGTGCTGCGCGTGCCGGTGGCCGACCATGTCGTGCGCTACGCGGTGGCGCTGGTGCGCGCGACGCGTCCGGGCGAAAAAGGCGCGGCGGCTGCGAATGGCGCTGCGCTCGATTTCGTGCGCGACTACGTCAGCTTCGGCTGCGGCCCGCGGGCGTCGCAATATCTCATCCTCGGCGCCAAGGCACGCGCCATTCTCAATGGCCGCGCGGCGGCTTCGATCGAGGATGTGCGCGCCCTGGCCCGGCCGACGCTGCAGCATCGTCTGATCGTCAACTTCCACGCCGAGGCGGAGGCGGTCACCTCGGTGCAGCTGGTCGATCGCCTGCTCGACGTGATCCGTCAATAGCGTCGCTCCAGGTGGACAAGCCCCGCCAAAGAGTCCGCGCGGTCGAGGGCGCGGCGTCGACGTTGTCGGCGCTGGCGCTCCTCGGGTTGCCGTCGCTGGCGTTGCGGGCGCGCTCGCTCGTCGATGGCGCGCTCGTAGGGCTGCATCGCTCGGCGCTGCGCGGCGCATCGGTCGAGTTCGCCGAGCACAAAGAGTACGCGCCCGGCGACGAGTTGCGTCGCGTCGACTGGAAGGCCTACGGCAAGCTCGACAAGTACTACGTCAAACGCTACGAGGCCGAGACCGAGCTCACCGCGCTGATTGTCGTCGACGGCTCGGCATCGATGGCCTACGCCGGGTCCGGCGTTTCGAAGTTGGAGTACGCGCGCCTCTTGGCGGCGGCGCTGTGCGCGCTGCTCATTGGCCAGCAGGATCGCGTCGGCCTGGTGAGCTTTGCCGACCGTCCGCGGACCATTCCGCCGCGCGGCGGAACGGCGCATCTCAACGTTTTGTTGACCACGCTCGATCAACTGTCGCCCGGGG
>JBBQIO010000503.1:0-3799 GCA_038325015.1 Polyangia bacterium | reverse complement strand
TTGGTAGGGTCGCGATCAGAGTCGGGCGGGGCGCGACCGCAGCCGGAGAGCCACAACCCAAGAGCGTGACCAGCGGCAAAACGAAAGCGAATCGAGTCATGCCGCGAGGCTGCCACGGAAGCTGGAGCGACTTACGACTTTTGACTTTCGTAGCCCTCGGCCTTGCTCTCGTCGACGCTTTGCAGCGACAGATCCAAACCGCCCACCGGCGGCACGATCCCGATCTTTTCCAGCGGCGGAAACGTCAGCCCGCAGGCTTTGACCGCCGGCTTGATGTCGTCGATGAAGTCCTGCATCACCGGGCCTGGGTCGCGCTTCTTGAGGCCGACCTCGATCGCATAGCGCGCGCCGTCGGTGGCCGGGCGGCCGAATGAGAGCAGCCCCTGACGCAGCCACTTGTCGAAGACGGGCTGCTTGATGTCGTCGTATTTCCCGGGCTCGGCGCGGGTCAGCTCGACGACGATCTTTTCGCCGAGCGCCTGGTGCCCCTTTTCCTCTTTGATGATCTTGTGAATCACCTTTTGATACGGTGTGAACGTACAGTCCTCGTACTCCTTGAGCTGCCAGAAGCCGCCGCGGTCGTAGAGAAACTGCGCCATCGCCAGCTCGTACCAGCTCTGGGCAAACTCGATCGGCTTTTGCTGTAAGCGCTGGTTCACCGACGGCTCGACGCTCTCGCCGGTGATTTCGGCGTACATCTTGACGACGTCTTCGTAGTGCTCCATCTCCTCGCGGATGTGCCAGGTCATGAACTTGAGCCAGCGCAGCTCGGGTACGAACTGCAGACCGAAACCGAACATCTGCGCTGCGGCGAGCTCGCGATAGGCCTGGCTCTGCATCATCTGAACCAGCGTCTGGTAGTAGCGCTCGGGCAGCTCTTCGCGTCGGGTGTAGCTCATGGCGTGACCTCCTTTTTTCCGTGGAGCGCTTCTGCGACTTCGGTCGCGATCATCGTCGCCAGGCGATCGAGCAGCTGGTCGCCTTCGGCCCGGGTCGCAGCGCTGGGTGCGCCGGTGTACGCGCGGTTCATGCCCATTTCGGCAAAGCTCGTCAGGCCGGCCTTGATGCCATCCGAGAGGCTGACCGTCAGGGGCGGTAGCGCGGCGGCGCGCGCGGTGTCGACCGTTCCCGGCGCGGCGCAAAGGACGAGTGACGTCTCGTAGCTCCCTGCATGTCAGGCCCCGCTCGCAAATTCGGCGCCCAGGGTGCGTGCCCAGCGGCGCGTCAACGGCGAGGCCACCGAAGCGCGCCCGACCCCGGCGACGGCTGCGCGGACGCATGCGTCATGCGCCGGCTCCAGGTGATTGTTGACCAGACAGACGTGGGCAAAGCCGGCCGCCAGGTAGCCGTCGACGACCGCGCGCAGAAAGCCGCTCAGCGCCGCCGCCGGGATGGAAATTGCGCCGGCAAATCCGAGGGCAAACTCGGTGACGCCGTACGGCACCGATGGTGCGACCAGCGCGTGGACGCCTTTTTGATCGAGCAAGAGCGCGGCTCGCTCGGCGGCGGCCTCGCTGATCAACGTGTCGGTGCCGAGTGGCAGATGCGGGCCATGCGGCTCGACCGAGCCGACTGGCAGCAGCGCGACGCACGGCTTGCCCGACGCCAAGAGCGCGTCGAGAGCCTCGCTCGTGAGGAGTGCCAGTACACGTTGCCGCATCATGAGCCGCGCGGATTTTCGCCGCGTACCTCTTGCTCGCGCAGCCGCTTGCGATCGACCTTGCCGCGATCGTTTTTCGGCACGTCGTCGACGAACACCACGAAGCGCGGATATTTGTGTTTCGACAGGCGTGCCTTGACGTGGCTCTTGAGCTCGTCGGCCAGTTGCGCCCGCGCGTCGTCGTCGCTAAAGCGCGCCTTGGCCGCGGGCTTAAGAACGATGAACGCCTTGGGCAGAACCCGCGTCTCCTCGTCAGCCCCGATGACCGCCGCCAGCGACACCGCCTCGTGCTCGAGCAGACACTCCTCGACCTCCAGCGGCGCCACCCAGATGCCGCCGACTTTGAGCAGATCGTCAGCCCGCCCGCTGAACCACAGGTAGCCGTCGTCGTCGAGCTTGAACAGATCGCCGGTGCGGCACCAGTGGCCCCAAAACGTGGCCAGGCTCTTGTCGCGATCTTGGTGATATCCGATGGCCACCGAGTCGCCCTTGACCCACATCACGCCGGTCTCGCCGCGCACAAGCTCGGGCTCGCCGGGCGCGCTCGCCTCGGACGGCAAGATTTTGAGCGTGTAGCCCTCGACCACGCGGCCGAGTGATCCGGGGCGAATGTCGCCGGGGCGGTTGGTGCAGTAGATGTGGAACATTTCTGCCGAGCCAATGCCGTCGTAGACGTCGCTGCCAAAGCGCTCGGTGAAGCGCCGAAGCAGCGTCGGTGCCAGCGCCTCGCCCGCCGACAGTGAAAAGCGCACGCTCGACAGATCGAGTGGCGGCGCACCAGTGGCCGTGCGGGCGGCGTCATAGTCGAGGAGCTTGCCCATCATCGTCGGGACATTGGTCACGATGGTCGGTCGATGGCGATCGATGGCCGCGACCAGCGACTCCGGCGTCGGCCGCTCGGCATAGAGCGCGGTGGTTGCGCCGACCGCGAACGGGAACATGAGATTGGTGCCGGTGGCGTAGCCGAAGAACAGCCGCGGCACCGACACGGTGACATCGTCGGCGCGGTAGCCGACGGTGTTTTTCGCGTAGACCTCGGTATTGAAGGCGAAGTCGCCGTGAACGTGGATGTTGGCCTTGCTGCGCCCGGTCGAGCCCGAGGTAAAAAGCCAGATCGCGACGTCGTCGCGGCGGGTCTGGCGGGGCGGCGACTGCGGCTTGGCACCGCGGGTGAGCGCGTCGCAGAGGGCAATCGCTTTGGGCAGCTCGGTCGGTAGCTCGACGGCCGCGAGCACGTCGCCCCCGGTCGCGACCTCGGGCGCGAGGACGAGCGCGCGCAGATCTGCGTCGGCCAGCGCAGTCGCAATCGACGCAGCGACGCGCGGAATCGTGATCACGGCGGTCGGCCGCGTGTATTCGACGAGATAGGCCAGGTCGGCCGAAGGCGCCTCGGGATTGCCCATCGCCACCACGGCGCCGTGATGCAGGGTCGCGAAGAACGACCAGACAAAGACTGGCGTGTCGTGCAGAACGATCAGCACGCGCTCCTCGGCGCGCACACCGCTGGCCGCGAAAAAGCCACGCAACGCACGCACCCGCGATGCAACTTCGGCGTAGCTCTCGGCACGATCGCCGAACCGCACGGCAGTCTTGTCGCCCAGCCCGTCGTTCAGACGATCGAACAGATAGTAGTCGGCGAGGTTGAAAATCTCGGGAAAGGTCGGGCTCATTCGCTACTCCAGCGCGGCGCGGTCAGTCTACGTCGGCCGTCCGCCGAGGGCGCCTCATTGTGCGCGAGGTGCGCGAGCTCTTTGCGATCCCACAGCTGGCAGGTGACCTGCTTGTGCTTCTGGTCGAGCGCCTCGCAGTAGTTCGAATAGATGCACGCGCGGATCTGGTCGCCGTGACCGAGACGCAGTTTTTTGAACCAGTCGGGGTCAGCGAGCGACTGTCGTGCCGAGCCGATGATGTCGCCGTCGCCGCGCGCCAAGATGGCCTCGGCCTGATCGAACTGGTGGATGCCGCCGGCCACGACGACCGGCGTCGACAGACCGGCCGCGCGCACAGCGGCGCGGACCTGGGCCTGCTTGGGAATGTGGCGGGCGAACGGCCCGCGGGCATCGGAATGCAGCGTCGGCATGCACTCGAAGCCGCTCTGCCCGGTGTAGGGATAGGCCGCTTCGCCGACCTTGGGCTGCT
>JBBQIO010000502.1:0-3804 GCA_038325015.1 Polyangia bacterium | reverse complement strand
CGCGACGGTGCCGCTGACCAGCGTGTAGGCGCCGCCCATCTTCTTGATGGCGATTCCGTTGTTCCACTCGGGCCTGGAGACGCCATCGGAGCGTTTGACGTCGACCACCCAGGTCTCACCGTCGAGGCGCGGCCCGCGCGCCGGGATGAAGCTGGCGGCGCGGCCGTAGGGCAGAAGCACGCTGGCGCCGTAAATCATCATTAGGCGCGGCTCCATCAGCATGCCTGAAAGGGTGCGAGCGCCCCAACCTCGTTTGCGCGCCAAATGCTCCACATACATCGCCAGTGTCGCCGAGTGCTTCTCGGCCGCCTCGTAGATGTCGCGCACGGAGCCGGTATCATACATGAAGGCAAGCGCGTTACGGCCGACGACTTCCTGATGTACCATCCCCCCGTGCTGCGCCCTGACGACCTCGCGCTGACCACCGTCTCCAATGGCGGCCGGCCGACCGTTCGGCATCTGCGCAAGTGCAAATTGGTGGTGATGAGCGGTCCCGATGCCGGGCGCGAGGTCGAGATCGGCAAGTCGCGCCTGTCGGGTGGGCGCAGCATCGTCAATGACCTGGTGCTGACCGACAAAGCCGTGTCGTCGAGCCACTTCGAGGTCATCGCCGGCGACGACGGCTATCGCCTGCGCGATCTGGAATCGAAGAACGGCGTGTACACCGGCGAGCTCAGGTTGCGCGAAGTGTACCTGCGCGCGGGCATGCAGTTTCGCGTCGGCCACACCGAGATCCGCTTTTCGCCGACCCACGAGATCGTCGAGATTCCGCTGTCCAATCGCGACAGCTTTGATCAGGTGATCGGCAGCTCGGTCAAGATGCGCGAGATCTTCGCCACGCTCGAAAAGGTGGCGCCGTCGGAGCTGACCGTGCTGGTCACCGGCGACACCGGCACCGGCAAGGAGATGGTCGCGCGCGGCATCCACAATGCTTCGTTGCGCCGCAACAAACCATTCGTTGTCCTCGACTGCGGAGCGATCCCCAAGGACCTCATCGAGTCGACGCTGTTCGGCCACGAAAAGGGGTCGTTCACCGGCGCCGTCGGACAGCACTTGGGCTGCTTCGAGCAGGCGCAGGGCGGGACCATTTTCCTCGACGAGATCGGCGAGCTCGACATTGGCCTCCAGCCCAAGCTTTTGCGCGTGCTGGAAAATCGCGAGCTCAAGCGCGTGGGCGGCGATCGGGTGATCAAGATTGACGTACGCGTGGTGGCCGCGACCAATCGCGATCTGCGGGTGATGGTCGAAAATGGCAGTTTTCGCGAAGATCTATTTTTTCGCTTATCGGTCATTCACGTGGAGATGCCGCCCTTGCGCGAGCGCAAAGGCGACATCCCCGAGCTGGCCAACATCTTTTTGCGCGACTTGGCGGTGCGGCGTCGGACGACGCTGGAATTTTCGGCCGATGCGTTGACCGCACTGACCGCGCAGCCGTGGGCCGGCAATGTCCGCGAGCTCAAGAATGTCGTCGAGCGCGCTGGCTCACTGACCGACGGGCAGGTGGTGCGTCGCTCCGATCTTTTCTTCCACCAGGAATCGGTCGCCGGCGCGCCCACGACGCTGCCGCCCGAGTCGGCGCTGGCGGTGGGCGTCGACTTCAAAGACGCCAAGCAGCAGATCGTCGATGCCTTCGAGTTGCGCTATTTGCGGGGGCTACTGGAGCGGCACGAGGGCAACATCACGCGCTCGGCGAGCGAGGCGGGGCTCACCCGGTATCATCTGCGCGAGCTCCTGACGCGGCCCCAGCTCCCCACCCCCGAGTCGCCGCTGGAGCTTGGGCATACCCTATCTGTTCTCGGTGGGGGGTGGTGGCGGGGCGGGGGCTGCGGTGCGTGCCCGCGGAGCAGCAGCCGGCGGCGGCGGCGAGCGAGTCGGCGGAGGTGCATAGGCGCGTGGCGCGGGGGCCGGATTTTCCGGGCGCATCGGCCGCGGTACCGGGGCCGGCTGTGGCGGGCGATAGGTCGGCGCGCCGGTGTTGTAGCCGGGCTGCGGTGCCGGTCGATGGGGCTGACCCGGAGGCGCGTAAGTGCCGCGATTGTTGGCCGGCGGTGGCGTGTAGCGATTGTTGTTCGAAGGCGGCGGTGCATAGGTGCGTCCCGGCGCCGTGACGCCGCGCGGCGGAATCACGCGCCCACCGGGCGGCGGCACGACGACGCGCGGCCGCGGCGGTGCCGCAACGACTGCCGTCGCGGGTCGGCCTGGCGGCGGCGGCACGAACACGCCGCGCGAGATCTGCGTCGCCGGTGCACCGACGAAGATGCCGGCACGCGGCCGATAGGGACGCGGTGTGAGATACAACCCCGGTGGCGGCGGCACGAACACACTGCCCTGCGGACGCCAGTGGCCGCTGATGAAGATCACCTCGCCGCCGCGATTTTCATAGTACGGCTCGGACCACGCGTAGCCGGCCATGGGAGCCGCGGCCCAGCGGCCGTGGCGCCAGCCCCAGCCATCGTCCCAACCCCAAAAACCACCGATCCACACCGCGCCGTAAAAGGGCGCGGGCGGCTGCGACTCGATGATGAGCGCGGGCGGCGCGTAGGTGGCGGCGATCGGCTCAGGCTCGCCCACTGGCAGATCGGTGCCGGCGTAAACGTCGCCCGGCTCGGCGTTGGGATCCTGATATTGCGCATTGGGATCTTGATACTGCTGTTGCGGCGGCGGCGGCGGCGCCTCTACATACGCCTGCGCCGGCGGCGCGTACTGCTGCTGTGGCGGCGGTGGCGCATACCGCGGCGGCGGTGGAACGTAAGTGACTTGCGGCCGCGGAACGTACACCTGCGGCTGCGGCGGTGGCGGCTGGTATGCCGGCGCATATTGCGGCGGCGGATCGTAACAGCCGGCCATGGAGCACAGCGCACCCAGAAGCCCAATGCTCAGCCTGCGTTTCATAGTCGTGCTCCTTTCACACAAGATGACGTTCAAAACGAGTCGGGCATTCATCGTATCACGCACCCGTCGTCGACCCGATACGGGTGGCCCAAGCTTGACACTCCGACGGACGGCGACTATCGAAAGGCGATGGAAACCGTCTTTTCAGGCATCCAGCCCACCGGCGGATTTCACCTCGGCAACCTGTTCGGCGCCGTCCAAAACTGGGTGCGTATGGCGGCCGACGGCACGCAGCGCTGCCTGTTTTGCATCGTCGATCTGCACGCCATGAGTCAGGACTACGAGCCGGCGCAGATGCGCCCGCGCGTGCTCGAGATGACCGCCGAGCTGCTCGCCGCCGGGCTCGATCCAACCAAGGCCACACTGTTCGTCCAGTCCGAGGTGCCGGCGCACAGCGAGTTGATGTGGATCTTGAACACCGTCACGCCCTTCGGCGAGCTGGCGCGGATGACGCAGTTCAAAGACAAGATCGATCGCGGCGAGGCGCTCAACGTCGGTTGGTTGAACTATCCAGTGCTCATGGCCGCGGATATCTTGCTCTACCGTGCGACCAAGGTTCCCGTTGGTGCCGACCAAACGCAGCACCTCGAGCTGGCCCGCGAGATTGCGCGCAAATTCAACGCGCGCTTCGGCGACACCTTTCCCGAGCCACTGCCACTGCACACCAGCGCTCCCAAGATTCTCGGCCTCGACGGCAAACACAAGATGTCCAAGAGCCTGAACAACACGATTCAGATCGCCGATGCGCCCGAGGTCATTCGCAAGAAGATTGGCGGCGCGTTCACCGACCAAACCCGGTTGCGCAAGAGCGACCCCGGCCATCCCGAGAGCTGTTACGTGTGCGGGCTGCAGGGGCTGTTCGCCGGCGCGGAGCAGACCGCCGAGCTCCACGCCGGGTGCCGCAACGCGACC
>JBBQIO010000501.1:0-3807 GCA_038325015.1 Polyangia bacterium | reverse complement strand
GCTCGACTGGGACATGGGCCACCTCGTATCTGCTTACAATATTGTAAGTAGCTGCTATTGACAGAACTGTCAATAGTGCGCGTCTCTTTTGGACGCAGTCCCGGCGGAGTAGGGTGAGCCGTATGGGCCCCAAGGTCGCTGCGCCGCGTCGCATTCGCCGCACCGGGCCGGAGGCGCGCGCGGCAATTCTCGACGCCGCCGAGCGGCAGCTGGTTGCGGTCGGGCCGGCGGCCATTCGGCTGCAGCAGGTCGCGGCCGAGGTGGGCGTGTCGCATCCCACGGTGCTGCACCACTTTGGCAGCCGCGAGCAGCTGGTGCAGGCGGTCGTGCTGCGCGCGCTGGATGCGCTCGAGAGCGACGTGCTGACGGCGATTCAGTCCGCTCCTGACGGCGAGGAGCAGCTCGCGGCAGTTCTCGATCGCGTGTTCGCCGCGTTCGATGCCCGCGGCCACGGGCGAGCGCTGGCCTGGCTTGCGCTCGCCGGAATGACACCCGACACCGTCGATCCACGCCTCCGTGACGTCATCGCGGCAACGCACTCCCGGCGGATGGCGCGCGGCGCTCGCACGCCGGCGCGCAGCAAGTCGATGCAACTAGCCCTATTCGAAGACAGTTTGTTTTCCGTGATATTGGCAATTTCTGCTTTGTTTTCACAGTCGGTCATCGGACCCTCTCTGTGGCGCGCCGTCGGCCTGGGCGACGACGCGGGCGTAGTGCTGCGCTACAGGCGCTGGCTGGCCAAGCTCCTCCTGGAGCGCCTGGCCACCTAATCCTGAGCGATTGATCGGTCCTGTGAGGGCGACACACCTGTCCCGCCGCGGCGAATTGCCTCGCGGCGACCCGCCCGACGGCTGATTTTGGCGCCCGCGGCGGCCGGCACGCCTCCTGCTTTGTCCTGATGCATCAACCAAAACAGCGGAAGACCCTGTGGGGTCTTTAGCGAAAGGAAAAGATCATGAGCAACGCGAGCAAGCGCGGCGAGGGCCTGGCCGAAGAAGTGGGCGGCAAGATCAAGGGAGTCGTCGGTAAGGTCATCGGCAACGAGCAGATGCAGGCCGAAGGCAAGGCCAAGGAGCTCAAGGGCCAGGCCGAGCAGGAGGCCGCCAAAGCTTCCGAGCGCATCAAGGGCAAGGTCGAAGAGGTCGCTGGCGCGATCAAGAACCGCGTTGGCGCGGTCATCGACAACGAGCAGATGCAGGTCGAAGGCAAGGCCAAAGAGCTCAAAGGCGAAGCCCGCCAAAAAGCCAACAGCTAAGTTGCAGTAGCAGTATTTTACAGAAAAGTTCGGATCGACTGCAGCGGCCGGCGCCCATTGTGGCGCTTGCCGCTGTTGCATTATAGTGAGACAGCTCCCGATTTTTGCGTTTGCGCTCGGGCGGGGGACGTGTCTTGGAACAGGCCGGTCAGAAGCGACTGCTGCTCGTAGACGGCGATGACCATCGTCGCAGCGGCCTTGCGACGCGGCTGTCCGCCGTTTTTCCAGCGGCCGTCACAGCGGTGGCGGATTGGGACGAGGCGCTGATCAGCGCGGCCGGCAGTGCGCCGGACGTGATCGTCCTCGTCACCTCCCTGCAAGGCACCGGGGCGCTGCGCTGCGGTATCGCGCTGCGCAGCCTGGCGCTGAGCACGATGCAGCTGGTCATCGTCAGCACCTCGGAGCTTCACCCGAGCGATCACGAGCTGGTTCGCGCCGCGGGCGCCGACGAGCTGCTGTCGTGTTCGGGCGACTTTTCGCCGCTCGAACATTGGCTGCGCCCATTTTTTTCAGCCGATGCCTCGCGCCTCGATCGTCCGACCGACATCGCTGCGCCCGACGGAGATGGCGATGGGGATTCCGCGCCAACGCGCTTTTTGAAGCGGCCTCGCCTGCGAGTCGATGCGCATCGGCAGCTCGTCGAGGAGCGACAGGTGTCGGGTCGCCTCCGTCAGCGTGCCGCAATCTTGACCAGTCAGCTCGGCGTTCTGTCCGCCCTCTCGGAGGCGATCCTCAAGCGGCGTCAGCTCCCGACGGTGTTGCACGAGACACTCTCGGATTGCTTTGCCACGATGCCGCACACTGTCGGTGCGATCTATCTATACGAGAGCGACGGCTCGTTGACCGCGCGGCCGCTCGGACGAGAGACCAACTGGTCGGCCGCTGAAGTGGAGAAGCTGTTCGGCCAGGGCGTGGTGCTTTCGCAGGTCATGGCCGCGGGCCGGGCGGTGCTGCTGTCGTCGGAGAGCGACGCGCTGGACGACGCAACGCGCGCGCTGTTCCAGGAGTCGGGCGCGGGATCGGCGATGATCGTCCCGCTGATGCATCTGGGGCGGCCGCTTGGGGCGCTGCTCTTGACCCCCGAGCTCACGCTCGAAGACGGGGTTGATTGGTGGACGTTTGCCCGCGCCATCGGCAACCAAATCACCTATGCGCTGGCGCTGGCCGGCATGCTGGCGGAGCGCGAAAAGGCCGAGAGCGAGGCGCTGGCGCAAAAGCGGGTGCGCAGCGATCAGGCGGCGCTCCTGCGACTGGTGCTCGAGAGCATGGCCGAAGGCGTGATGGTCGCCGACCAACACGGCGCACCCGTCATGTGGAACGCCGTGGCGGCGTCGCTGATTCCGAGCTTTACCGAGGACACCGGTCCGAATACGACCGGCCTTTACCGCTTCGACGGGGTCACTCCCTTTCCCGCCGAGGAGCTGCCGCTGATGCGCGCCAGCCGCGGCGAGCCCGTCGATGCGGTCGAGATTTTGGTGCGGCAGCCCGGTACGATGGACGCTGGCACGTCCAACGATCGCTTGGTGGTCTCGACCGGCCGCCCGTTGCTCTCGGCCGATGGCGAGCCGCGCGGTGGTGTCGTCGTGCTGCGCGACGTTTCGGTCGAGCGGCGGGTTCTGCACGAGATCGCGCAATCGCGAGCCGACTGGCGCGCGCTCGTCGAGAACGCGCCCGATCTGGTGCTCAAGATCGATCGCGACGGAATCGTTCAGTTCATCAATCATCTTTTGCCGGGCTTCACGATGGCAAGCGTGGTGGGCAAGCCCTGGGTCGATTTTCTCTCGCCCGACCATCAGCATGCCGCACAGCTTGAGCTCGAAAAGGTGATCGCCACCGGCTGCCCGGCGACGCACGAGGTTCTCGGGCGCGGCGCCGGCAACGTCGAGGCCTGGTACTCGGTACACCTCGGACCGATCTACGAAGGCGAAAAGATCGTCGGTGTCGTGGCGGTCACGCGCGACATCACCGAGCGCAAGCAGACCGAGCTGCAGCTGATGGTGTCCGATCGTATGACCTCGATCGGCACGTTGGCAGCCGGTGTCGCGCACGAGATCAACAACCCGCTGGCGGCGATGCTGGCCAACCTCGAAGTGGTGCGACGCGAGATCGCTGCGCTCGGCGAGAACAGCGCCGTTCCGAGTGAGATTCTGACCGAGCTCAACGACGCCTCCACCGCGGGAGAGCGGGTGCGCCAGATTGTCCGCGACCTGACTCATCTGTCGCGGGCCGACGAGACGGATCAGCAGAGCTCGGTCGACATTCACCGGGTCCTGGAATCGTCTCTGCGCATGGCCTCCACGGAGATTCGCCATCGCGCCCGGCTGACCAAGAAATGGCGCAACGTGCCGCTCGTCGCAGCCAACGAGGCGCGACTCGGCCAGGTCTTTTTGAACCTGTTAGTCAACGCGGCGCAGGCCATCGAGCCGGGTCACGCCGACTCGAACGAAATCAAAGTGCAGACCGATCTGGACGCGCGCTCGGGGCGGGTCGTGGTCACGGTGTCCGACACCGGTTCGGGGATCTTGCCCGAGGTGCAGGCCCGCCTGTTCACG
>JBBQIO010000500.1:0-3813 GCA_038325015.1 Polyangia bacterium | reverse complement strand
GCTCGGGAAAATGAGCGCGATGTCGAGCGGCAAACTGTAGCTCCCGCCGGCGGTCGTCGGCGACTGCCGCAGCTCGGACGGCAGACTGCCCACCATCGCGTCCACCCGCAGCTGCTGCAGCTCAGTGGCGCGGTTGCTGGTGACATGCAGCGTGATGCACGTGCCGCCACTTTGGCCGCTGCAGGGGTCCGAGGAGCCGCCACAGCCGACCAGTCCGGCAAGGGCGATGACCGAAGCTTTCAAAAGAGAATTGCGCATTAGAAATGAATCGCCGGCGGTCCGCTCGGCCCTCCACTCGACGAGGTAGCTCCCACTGCTGCGCCAACCACGACGCCCACCACGACCACTCCGACGATGGTCCACAGCCACCATTTCTTGTACACCGGCGTGCGATTCGCGTCCGCCGCAACGACGACGGTGGCTTGGCTTGAGCTGGCAACGGCTTCCGGCGCCGGGCTCGGCGGCGCGGCCTTGTTGACCGCGGGCGGCTCGGCAACCGCGGGCGGCGGGGCAACCGCGGGTCGCGGCGAAACCGGCGGAGCGAACTCCGCGGCCGCGATCGTCTTTTCCAGTTCAGTGATCGATTCGAGGGCCTGTTGGCGAACCTTGGATTTCGGATCTACGCGCAGATACAAGCGATAAAAATAGAGCGACCGCTCGTCGTTGCGCGCCAGCCGATGGGCCAATGCGGCGTTGTACAAAAACAGCGGATGAGGCGCGACGCGATATGCATCCTCGAACTCCTCGGCCGCGGGGGCGTACTGATGCTGGTCGAAGAGCCCCTGCCCACGGCGAAAGATGCGACGCGCGTCCTCCTCATTGCCTTTTGTGCCGGGCGCCGTATCAGCCGAGATGGGAGTGTCGGCCCGTGCGCGCGGCACGGTCGCCGCCAGGAGCGCGACCAGCACTCCGCCTACGATCTGCCCACGCCACCGCCTGTGACCCACGCCTTCCTCCAGTCTTCCGTGTTGCAGGAAGGCGCCGATGTTACACGAGGCCGGTCAGCCGCGCGACGCGACCGTCAGCTTGGCCGTCTTGGCGGCGGCGCGAATCTCGGCCACGCTCGACTCTTCACCGAGCCACAAACCGTAGGGCCGAAGCGGCTCGACGTGGTCGCAGATTGCCTTGACCGCAGCGGTCAGCGGCAGCGCGAACAAGAGGCCCAGCGGCCCCCACAGCCAGCCCCAGACTAAAAGCGCAAGCGTCGACGACAGCGCGTTGAGCTTAAGGGTGCCACCGATGAGCTTGGGATAGATCACGTTGATGGTGAAGAGGTGCAGGGCCAGCATGCAGCAGCCCATCAAGAATTCTTGGCCGCCGCCGCTCTTTTGTCCGGCCGATATGATCATCGGCAAGAGCGGCGCCAAAAAGCCGCCGAGATAGGGCACCAGCGTCAGATAGCCGCAAATGAACCCGAGAAAATAAAAAAACGGGATGTGAAACAGCCCCAAGATGACTGTGCTGACCGCGCCCAGCGCCAGCCCGAGTAGCAAATTTCCGACCACGAAGCGGCGGATGATCGACACGATGCGGCCGATCGTCTCGGCCACCTGGCCGCGATTGTCGGGCTCGAAGAGGCCGACGGTCGCTCGACGCGCGTGGTCGGCGCCGGTCAGCATGAAGAAGACCATGAACGGCAAGAACGTAATGGCGAAGATCAGCTCGCTGATGTTGCCAAGCTGCGCGAACACATCGCCCCAGCCGGGCTGTGTCGCGACCTTGACCGGCGCATCTTCGCTACTGCCGCTCGGCAGCGCGGATTCGGTGCTCTTTTCGAGCACCGCAGCACGGTCGGCCAGGCGGCGCAGTCGGGCGCGAATCTGTCGCGCGTTTTGCGGCAGCGCCCCGACAAACGACACGGCGCGACCGTAGGCCACGGTGCCGATGCCGGCCGCCACGCCGACGAACAGCATGACCACCAATAGTGCCGCGACAATGCGTGGCACCCGCGCTCGCTCGATCATCGCCGACAGCGGCGACACGACCAACGCGATGAACAGTGAGGTGACGACGATGACCAGGATGAACTGGCCAAAATAGAGCAACGCGCCGACGCCCAACAGCCCAATGACGACTGCGTTCAGGCGCTGATTCACGGCTGAGCTGGCAGCTTGGCGGCTTCGGCCAGCACTTCGGCGGCGTGCACGCCGGGGTCGACATTGTCCCAAACACGAGCGACCCGACCGTTGCCGTCGATCAAAAAGCTGATCCGCGATTCGCCCCAGAACGCCCGGCCGACGCCGTACGAGCGCGCGATCGCACCCGACTCGTCGGAGGCGAGCGCAAACGGCAGCGCCTTGTCCTTGAGAAAATTGCGATGGCGCTCGGGCGAATCGGTGGACACACCGATCACGGCGATGTGCGCCGCCACGTAGCGGTCCCACACGTTGCGAAAAGCGCAGGCCTCTTTGGTGCACCCGGGCGAGCCGTCGCGCGGATAAAAATAGACCACCACCGGATGACCATGGCTCGAAGCGAGGCTGACTGCGTTTTGCTTGGCGTCATAGCCGACGACCTCGGGTGCGGGCGATCCCGCGGGCAGATAGCCGATGGTACCGTCGGGGCGCTGCGCGGGGCCTGCGCAGCCGAGGGCGAAGACCGTCAGCAGTGCGGCAGATCGAGTTGCACGCACAAGCATGAGCGGCCCCCTTGCCACGTTCATACCATGGCACGTCACCGCATATGAAGGTGGCCGCATTCGTTACAGCGGGCGCTGCTTGTCCTTATCGTGTTCGGACGGGATGGGCACGCGAATCTCGGGATCCTCCTCGGCCACTCGGCTCTTGCCAGCGCGCTCGGCGTCGGCGAAGCCGGCCGGATCGCGCTCCAAGTCGGCCAAGGCCTCGCGGGCGCGCTTCTCGGGATCGTCGCTACTCATGAAGTCGCTCACGTCGCTGCGGTATTTACGATCCGAGTCGCGGTCGCCTTCACCGATGGATGGAGCTGCGGTGTCCGGCGTCGTGGGGGCCTGTTCGCTGCGAATGGCCTTGGCCTTTTTGGTGGGGGTCGTGGGCTCGGACATGGGTTCGCTCCTTCGGTCGCGAGGCGGCGCCTTTTGTCACGCTGAGGTGATCGTGCACAGCAGCGGCGGCGCTCGTTGGTTACCTGGGTACGTTGCACAGAAGGAGGAGCAAAGCGGATGCCAGCGGACTACGTATTGTCGAGCTTGCTGCAGACCGTCTCCGTGATCAGCCGCGTCACGGTGTAGGGATCGATGTTGGCGCACGGGCGGCGATCTTCGATGTAGCCCTTGCCGTCCTTGGCCACCTGCCACGGAATGCGCACCGACGCACCGCGATCCGACACGCCGTACTTGTACTCTTTGTAGGAGCAGGTCTCGTGTTTCCCCGTAAGGCGCTCTTCGATGCCGTGACCGTAGTTGGCGATGTGCAGCGCGTGCCGCTCCTTGAGCGTCTCTGCCGCGCGGACGCAGGCGTCGAACGACTCGCGCATCTCCTTGGTCGAGAAGTTGGTATGCGCGCCAGCACCGTTCCAGTCGCCCTTGACCGGCTTGGGGTCGAGCGTCGCCGAAGCGCCGTGATTCTCGGCGATGCGATAGAGAAGCCAGCGTGCCAGCCACAGCTGATCCGAGACCTCGAGCGGCCCGCTCGGTCCGACCTGGAACTCCCACTGCGCCGGCATGACCTCGGCGTTGATGCCCGACAGCTTGAGCCCAGCAGCCAAGCACGCGTCCATGTGCTCCTCGACGATGTCGCGACCGAAGACCTCGTCGGCGCCGACACCGCAGTAGTAGCCGAACTGCGGCGCAGGAAAGCCGTTGGTCGGCCAACCGAGCGGCTTGACGCCGTCGAA
>JBBQIO010000499.1:0-3815 GCA_038325015.1 Polyangia bacterium | reverse complement strand
CCCAACGCCAAAGGGTGGGCCGGCGCCGGTCCGCCGCCGATGTGGGAGGACGTTCAGGCCGGCGCGCCGCGCGGCAAACGGCGGACGCCGTCATTAGCGTTATTTGGAATAATAGTATTATTCCTTGGATGCGGATATTTGGTGTGGAGCGTGGGCACCGGCCGGCTCGGTGGGCGTGGCATGGCGACACCGCCGGCCTCGCCGGGCATGCCGGCCCCCTTCGTGCCCACGTCGGCCGATCCGCAGGTCGCGCCCACGGTGCCAGTCTCGCCGGCGTCGATACCCGCGCCGACGGTCAAGACCGACTGCCCTTTGGAGATGCGGCTCGCCGGCGCGGTGTGCTTCGATCCGCTCGCGCAAGAGGTCGCTGCCGACGCGAAAAAAGGCATCAGCTTCGTCGAGGCGGCGCGCTTTTGCGGGGCGCGCGGTGGACGTCTGTGCCGCGAAGCGGAATGGGCACAGGTTTGCGCCGGGCAGAAGTGGCCACAGCCGGCCCGCGGCGAATGGACCGTCGACGCCAGCGAAAGCCCGGTGGTTCGCGGCGGCCGCAATTGCAGCGGCCGCATCGTCCCGACCTCGCTCGGCGGGTCGCCGACGGTGACGTTCCGCTGCTGCGCCGATCCTCATTAGGACTCGGCCGTCTGACCGCGGAATGACCCCGTCGATCTAGACGCCGACAATCCGCCGATCGCGCTGTGACCGGCGCCACTGACCAGCGCCCGTTGCACAGGATTTGCTTGCAGTGCGAGCCGCCGACGGGTATCCGCAAGGCCTGTCGGGCTTTTTGAAGGAGTTCCGTGACGAGGAGCATCAAGCACCATGCGAACGTTCGCTCCATCCGCCCTCGCTCTCATCTGCGTCCTGACGGCTTGCTCGCCGGCCACGCGGGTACCGGATCCCCATCGCGGCGACATGACCCCCGCCAGCGGCGACCTATCGGAGGTGCTCGTCGGCGACATGTCCTCGCCGTCGCATCCGCCGATTCCGATGGACGACATGTCGACCGGAATCTGCTCGAATGGCGCCTGCTTCACCGTCTACGCCCACACAGACACCGGGCTGTACACGGTCGATCTCGATAACAAGACCCTGTTCTATATCGGCCCGTTCAAGGCGCCGGTGGTCCCGGTGGTGCGCGGCGGCAAGACGTATATGGATCCGGACGTCATCACCGATCTGGCGGTCACGCCGGAGAACGTCATTTACGTGGTTTCCAAGTCGAGCGCGCTGTACACGGCCAGCGCCACCGATGGTCATGTGACGCTGCTCGGCCAGGTGAAAAACGGCTGCGGCACCGAAGTTGTCGCGCTCACCTTTACGCCCGACGGCAACCTGTACGGAGGCGACTACAGCGGACCGTTCTGCAAGATCGATCTTCACCAGACGCCGCCGGTGGCCACGACCATCGGCAAGCTCGACAACAAATTCGCGCTCGCCGGCGACATCGTCGCGGTCGGTGACGGGACGATGTATGGCACCGCGACAGTGACCGGGGATTCCAAGTCTGCCGCCAACAACTGGCTGATCAAGATCGATCCGGCGACCGCCAAGACGACGGCCATCGGCCAGACCGGCTACGGCAATATGTTCGGGCTGGGCTATGCCGAGGGCAAAGTCTTCGGCTTCACCCACAACTGCTCGGGGGACGTGGTCACCATCGATCCCAAGACCGGCGTCGGAACGCCGTACAACGTCTTTACCGACACGATGAACAAGTGCCAAACCAAGGGCAACACCGGCACCGGAGTCTCGTTCGCCGGCGCCGGCGTCAACGCGACGGTCAACCCATCGCCAGGGCCAGTCACCTAGCCGCGCCTGTTCGATCCCTTCGTTACTCGTTGGTCGTTCCCGATCGCGGCGGCGTGTTGTGTCGCACGTCCGAGCCGCGCACGAAGTAGATGACCATCTCGGCGATGTTGGTGGCGTGGTCGCCGATGCGCTCGAGGTAGCGCGACACCGACGACAGCGCCAAGGTCCGCCCGACGCCCGCCGGCTTTTCGGCCTGCTCTGCCAGCACCTCGGCAATGACCCGGGTGTTGAGCACGTCGATGACGCGATCCTCAGCGATCACCCGCTCGGCCTTCTCCGGGTCGGCGGTGACAAATGCATCGAGCGCCTGCTTGAGCGCATCAAGCACCCGCGCCGACAGCTCAGCGATGAGCGGGGCCTGCGCCTGCGACACCGGCTGCCCCGCCAGATCGCGGCCGCGCTTGGCGATGTTGACGGCTAGATCGCCGATGCGTTCGAGATCGGTGACCACCTTGAGCGCGAGCATGACGAACCGCAGATCCGATGCCACGGGCTGGCGCCGGACCAAGATCAAGAACGCCAGCTCGTCGATCTCGATCTCGTCCTGATCGATGCGCTGGTCCTCGGCGATGACCTGCGCCGCCACCGCGTCGTCGACGCGCGCCAGACACTCCATAGCGCGTGCGATTTGCTGCTCGGCGCGGCCACCCATCTGCAGCAGGCGGTCTCTGAGCGTGCGCAGCTCGCGCTCGAATTCCCGGCTGGTGTGTCCTCGGTCGGTCATCCGAATTTCCCCGTCACGTAGTCTTCCGTTTGCTGCTTCTTGGGATGCGAGAAGACCTGCTTGGTCGTTCCATGCTCGATGAGCTCTCCCAAGTACAGAAACGCGGTGTGGTCCGAGACGCGAATCGCCTGCTGCATGTTGTGCGTCACGATCACAATCGTGTACTGCACCTTCAGCTCGTCAATCAATTCTTCGATCTTGGCGGTCGCAATCGGATCGAGCGCGGAGGCCGGCTCGTCCATGAGCAGTACCTCGGGCTGGACCGCGAGCGCACGTGCAATGCACAGGCGCTGCTGCTGCCCGCCGGAGAGGCTCATGCCACTTTCGTTCATGCGGTCCTTGACCTCGTCCCACAGGGCGGTCTGGGCCAGGGTCCGCTCGACGATGGCGTCGTAGTCGCCCTTGACTCGGTTGAGGCGCAGGCCGGCCAGCACGTTGTCGCGGATCGACATCGTAGGAAACACATTGGGCCGTTGAAAGACCATGCCAACGCGCCGACGCAAGTACACCGGGTCGACGGCGTAGACGTCCTCGTCGTCGAGGATCACCTCGCCCGTCGAGCGTGCGCCCGGCGTCAGCTCGTGCATGCGGTTGAGGCAGCGGACAAACGTCGATTTGCCGCAGCCGGACGGCCCGATAATGGCCAGGACCGTCTGGGCCGGCACCGCGATTGAGATGCTCTTGACCGCGCGCTTGTCGCCGAACCAGGCATCGAGATTGCGCACCGCGAGCTTGGTTGGGCCGACGGGCAGTGCGATATTATTGGACGAGTCGGTCATGCTCGCTTCCCGCGCACCAGGCGCGCTACCAAGCTGAGGAGCCCGATGAGGAGCAACAGGCAGAGCGCGGCTGCCCACGCTTTGTCGTGCCAGTCGTCATAGGGCGAAATGGCATAGTTGTAGATCTGCACGGTCAACGACGCCGTCGGCTGATCTGGGCGCCAGTTCCAGTACTGATTGTTGAGCGCCGTGAACAGAAGCGGCGCGGTTTCACCGGCGGCGCGCGCGACGGAGATCAAGATGGCATTGAGCAGCCCGGCCAGCGCGGTGCGCAACACGACGAACAGGCTGCTTTTCCAGGCCGGCACGCCCAGCGCAAGCGAGCCCTCGCGCAACGCCCGCGGCACCAGGCGCACCATCTCCTCGGTCGAGCGGGCCAGCGTCGGGATGGTCAAAATAGACAGCGCGACCGCACCGGCCAGCGCCGAGAAGCGATGCATCGGCAGGACGACCAGGCCGTAGGCGACGACACCGATGACGATGCTCGGCACTCCGGCCAGGAC
>JBBQIO010000498.1:0-3840 GCA_038325015.1 Polyangia bacterium | reverse complement strand
CGCTCTGATTCAACCGGGCTGGCGTCCTCATTCACCAAAGGGCGCCAGCCCTTTCTTTTATCCGCTTCGCAAAAGTGAGTCACGCCACGCGCGCGCTGCGCTCGCGCCGTTGTTGTGCGGGGTGGCGTGATATCGTCGGGTGGCGAAGATCTTGGACCTCTCAAAGGAGAACGCGATGCGGGCTGCGCTCGTCGGGGTATCCGTGGCTGGTCTGGCGCTGTTCGGCTGCTCGGCGGCCAACACCACTCACTCGAACGATCTGGCGACCAGCGGACAGGACCTGTCGATTGGCGACGCGTCGACCGCCGGTGATAGCGGTGCCGGACAGCTGGTGATCACGCCGCCCGCGCTGGCCTTCGGCTCGGCCAACTGTGGCGGCGCTAGCCCGAGCCCGCAGCCGGTGACCTTGGCCAACACCGGCACCGCAACGTTCAGCTTCGTCGCGTCGCTGGACAATGCACAATTCTTTTTCGCCACGCTGCCCCCCGGCGACTCGGTCGACGCGGCCGGCAATCTCAACGGGACCATCGCCGCAGGTGCGACGCAGACCCTTTCGCTCGGCAGCTTTGGCGTGCCGTACTCGGCCGTCGCCGGTGCGGACATCAATGGCAACCTGACCGTCACGGTCGTCGACTCGCAGGGCAGCGCGCTGCCGCTCAGCGTGCCGCTGTCGGTGACTCCTTTCGGTGTCACCATTGTCGTGACTCCAGTGCCGCCGGTGGGCTCGTCCGTCAACTACAACTTCGGCGCGGTCCCCGAAGGAACGCTGCAGGCGACCAACGCGCTCGAGCTCGCCAATCTCGGGAACGACAGCGTCGGCGTCTCGCTCGGCTTCGCCAGCGATCCGGAATACAGCGCCACGGTTCCCGGCGGCAGCACGCTTGCGCCCGGTCAAAACGGTACCCCAGGAAATGCGGTGACGGTTGCGGCGATGTTTACTGCCAACACCATCGATCCGACGCAGGCGACCGTTCCGATCCTGCTCGACCCGGTCGACGCGCCGGTGTGTGGGCAGAGCGCGACCATCATCACGCTTGCCGGGCAGGGCAATAGCGGCAACGTTTCGACCTCGACGACGACCCTGAGCTGGACGCCGAATTGCGGCACGGCCGGCGGCGGAAGCGGCCTCGGGATTAAGACCGTCATGCTGGCCAATGCCGCGGCCTCTCCGCAGCCGATCACGCTTAGCCTCGCTTCCGCCACGTCCGGCCCGGCGTCGGGCTTTGCGCTCAATATCGTGGGTCCGGCGCAGATCGGGGCGAACGGAACGCTCTCGGTGCATGTGTCGCCGCCACCGGCGCCCAAATCGAACGGCATCACCGCGATCACCGACACGCTCTTGATTCAATATGTCGACTCGACCGGAAACAGCGACACCATCCCGGTCGCGCTGGCGGTCAATCCGGTGGGCGCGATCATCGACCTGCAGCTCGTGGGCGGCGCCGCGCCGCCGCTCTCGTTCGGCGTCGTGCCGCTGTCCAAGTCGGCGACCGCTTCGTTTCAGATCGTCAATGTCGGCAACTTGCCGTTGACGGCGGCCACGGTCGTGGGCTCGTTGACGGGGCTGAGCACCGGAACGATTTCGGCGCCGGGTACACCCTTGACGGTGCCGGCCAACAATGTCCTTTCGCCTCTGACCGTGACTGGGACCTACGCGGCTCCGGCCTCGCTGCCGTCGGCGGCGCCAACCAAAAACGAAACGGGCCAGTTCGCCATCACAGATACGACCGATGTCATTTGCAACACTATCGTCCCCTTGTCGACGACGGCGCTGGTGACCACTGGCTTGGTGATCGCCACGCCGCAGACGGTCGTCTTCAGCGGGCCGCCGACCGGTCCGACGGGGCCTGCGCCGATTCCCGGCGCCAACCTGAGCGCTCCGGCGGCGGGCACGGTCTATTGCAACACCCAGGCAGCCGCGCAGGTCGTACAGCTCAGCAACTACGACACCGTGAATGCGACCATCACCGGCTACACGTTTCTCAACGGAACTGCGACCAGCGCGCACTACACGGTGACGGTGACACCGGCCAGTGGCGTGATTGTCCCGGGCACGCGCAAAGCGCAGCTAACCATCACGCCTACGATTGCGCCGTCGGCGCTGCCGCCGAATCCCGATTTGGGCGACACCCTGACGATCACCGTGATGGGCGCAAGCGGCATCGATACCTTTCCGATCCAGCTGGTGCAGCAGGTCGGGGGAGCCGTGCTTACCGGGCTTTTGCCGGCGCCGATTGGCGCCCCGCCGACGAGCACGCTGGCGTTCGGCAGTACCCCCGCGGGGACTCAATCGCAGATCTCGTTGGGGCTGCAGAACCAGGGGAATCTGGATGCACACGTGGCGTTTGCGCCGATTCCGTCGCCCATCAACTATTTCAGCTTTGCCGCCAACCCGGTCACGATCGCGGCCAAGAGCGGTGCGCCGGCCAACTTCCAGGCGCTGTTTCAGCCCGCGATCAGCGCTGCGCCAGCGACGTTGACGGCTAGCTCGCAGCTGCAGTTGAGCAACACGCCGCTGTGCGGTGCCATCTCCTCCGGCACCGCGGTCGCGTTCCCGGTTGCTTTGGCGATGAGTGGAACCATCACCAAGGCGACGAAGTATTCCGTGACGCCCAACCCCATCTCGTTTACCCAACCGTGCGGCGCCGTGGCGGGCAAGGCAGCGACGGTGACCATCACCAGCTCGGTCAAGGGCACATTCGACTGGAGTGCGGTCGTCACTGGGGTCACTGGAAGTCCGCCCCCGGGCGCGTTCGCGCTCACACCGGCGAGCGGCACAGTGACCAACGGCACGCAGGCGACCTTCACCGTCACGCCGGCGACGATCGCGAGCGCGCTCAGCGTGGGGGCACCGGTCTATCAGGCGACGCTGCAGGTGACCGTCGAGGGAATTGTCTTCAACTTGGCGATCAACGAGACACCGTCCGGCGTGATCATCGCGTCGACGCCGGCCAGCCTGAATATGGCGGCGCCGGGCCAGCGCACTTTCTTGCTGTACAACAACGGGACCTTCACGCCCGGCGTGACTTTCACGGCGGTGCTCGGCACCGGCGTCGGTGCAACCTTCCAGTTGTTTGGCCCCGGCCCTGGGAACTCCTACACCGTTACGTCGAGCCAGCTGACCGGCTCGGCTTCGCCGGCGACCGACACCGTGACAGTGACGGCGGCCGACAACGGCAGCGACGCCCGGCTGGCGATCTGCAACGCTGGCGGAATGCTGACCATCCCGGTCACCGCGACTCCGGCTACGAATGGCTCCACCGGCGGCGGCGGTGGCCCGCCGCGCTAGGAGTTTCAGACCGGCCGCAGGTTTCATCCGTTACGATGCGGGCATGCTGCCGATGGCTCTGTCTCGCAAGCTCGCTCTTTACCCCCTCATCCTGGCTCTGTGCAGCTGCTCGCCTTCGGCCGACGCGCAGGTCGGCAAGGTGAGTTGGACGCGCGCGGCGCCCGGCTGGAAGCAGTTCGACAAGCTCGTCGCAGAACAGAAATACGAAGAGGCCTCGAGCGTCGTCGGCAAGATCCTGAGCGGCGCCGAGGGTGGCAATGCACAGGAGGAGCGAGCCGCGGCGCTCATCGAACAGACCAAGCTGCGCATCGCGCTGGGCGGCTACGAGACCGCGGTCAAAGAGCTCAAGGCGCAGCGCTGGCCGACGCTGCCGTTGCCGCACCTGGTTGTGCAGCTCTACTACGCGCAGGCGCTGGTGCGCTATTGCGACAGCTACAGCTGGGAGATCGGCCGGCGCGAGCGCGTGACCACCAAGCTCGACGACGTCGACCTCAAAAGCTGGACGCGGGATCAGATCTACGCCGAAATCTTGCGCACCTACGACGAGATCT
>JBBQIO010000497.1:0-3843 GCA_038325015.1 Polyangia bacterium | reverse complement strand
GGGAAGCTTGAGTGCCATTTCGATTGCCCTTTTAGCTGCGGTGAATTCCGGCGACCAACAGCGGCTCAGCGCCTGGCTGATGCCCCTGATGATTGCAGGTTCCGCATTCTTCGACTTGAATTGATGACGCGCACTGTTTGCACGCCTCCAGGTAGTCCAGGCTGGCCACCAGATCGCGCTCCAGCCGCTGCAGCCGCTCGACCTGCTCGCGCGTCTCCCGCAGCTTCTCGGCGAACACGTCGCGCACGCGATGCATCGCGGCCGGCGCCTCGCCCGAGCGCTCGACGCCCTCCATAAACTCTTTGAGCTGGTGGAGTGAAAAGCCGGCGTCCTGCAGCTTGGAGATCCACTGTACCCGCCCAATGGCGGCTGGCGAATACAGCCGAAAGCCCCCTTTGGACCGATGCATTGGCCGTAAAAGCCCCATCTCTTCATAGAGATGCAACGCACGCACCGACTTTCCGGTACGCAGCGCAACCTCGCCGACGCGAAGCGGCTTGAGAAGGCGTATGGGATTTAGGGTGTCCATGCAGTTTTACCGGCCCAGCAAACCTTACCCTTACGTAAGGGTTGTTCGGCTGCGGTTAATCTGCGGCCAACCGGCTGGGGAGTCAAGGCGAATCTAACGTATACGTAAGGGTCTGACCGCCCGACGTTTACGACTACTGCTCGAAGCAGTAGATGCGGGCGGTGCCGTTGCACGGCGACTCGGTCCCGGACGACGTCCACAGCGGCACATCGGCCTCGCCGGTGGTGGCGGTGGCGTTGAGATCGGTCCAGTTGGTGCACGATTGACCGGATGCGGTTCCGCCGGTCAGCGTACCGGTCCACACGACGGACCTGTCGTCCAGTGTGTTGCCACGCTCGGTCAAGATGATCTCCACCGTGGGGGTGGTCGCCAGCTGGGCGTGATTGGCAAAGGCCTGCGTGCCGTTGAGCAGGCTCCACGGACCATCGCCCTTGATGTTGTCGATGGGGTTGGCCGCGCTCGGCTTGGGCAGGTTCGACAGCCAGGGCACCCAGGTGCCGCCGAGGGACATCGAGTCGGCCGAGCTCTGGCATGCGCTCGGCGCGGCGACGCCGGAGTAGGCGGTATCGGTCACGAATAGCCGCTTGCGGCCGCCACCGTGGCTGGTCGCCATGTCGTTGCTTTGGTGAGTGCGTGACGCCATGTCCTGCGCATGGTTGACCGTGCCGCACTCACAGGTGTCGTAGGTCTGATTCGCCAAGCAGGTCTGGGTTCCCTCGGCTCCGCCGGAGCAGGCGCAGGCGATGGTTTTTCCCGGTGTGCAACGGGTCGTCGATTCGGAGCAGGCCACGCCGGACAGCAGTGCCGAGAGGATTAGTACTGCACGAAGGTGGGTCATGCGGATCGGCTACCACGAGGCGCTTCCCCTCCGCAACCAGCGCGGTCTAGGGCGTCAGGACGATCTTGCCGAACGCGGCGCGCGATTCGAGCAGCCGGTGCGCCTTGGCGGCGTCGCCGAGCGGCAGGACGCGATCGACCACCGCGCGCAGCTTGCCGGCCGCGGCGTGCTCGACGATGGGAAACAGGTCGCCGCGCGGCGCCATGGTCGAGCCGAGAATCTGCAGCTGGCGGAAAAACACGTGGCGCAAATCCGTACGCGCATCCCAGCCCGAGGTCGCGCCGCAAGTGACGATCGAGCCGCCTTTGCGCGTCGCCAGGATGATCTTGGGCCACAGCTCCGCACCGACGTGCTCGAAGACGACGTCGACGCCGCGCTTGCCGGTCAGCCGCTTCACCTCGGCGACCAGGTCGACTGCCGGATCGCCGTAGTTGATGGCCTCGTCCGCCCCGAGCTGTTTGGCGCGAGCCAGTTTGTCGTCGGTGGAGGCGGTGGCGATGACCCGCGCGCCGTACAGCTTGGCGATCTGCACCGCAGCCGTGCCGACGCCCGAGCCGGCGGCCATCACCAGCACGGTGTCGCCCGGGCCGACCGGCGCCTTGCGGGTCAACATCTGCCAGGCGGTCAAAAACGTCACCGGCAGCGCGGCCGCGTCAACCATCGACAGCGCCTTGGGTTTGGCGATCACGTTGGTCGCGGGCACGACCAGCAGCTCGGCGTAGGCGCCCGAGCGATCCTCGCCCATGAGCTCGTACCAGCGACACAGATTGTCGGCGCCCGACAGACACTCGCGGCAGCGGCCGCACGAGTGGCCGGGATTGACCACCACTTCGTCGCCGACCGCCACGCCGACCACGCCGGCTCCGACCTCATCGATGGTGCCCGCCGCGTCGGCGCCGAGCAAAAATGGATAGGTCAGCTTGAGGTGTGGCAGCCCTTTTCTAACCCAAATATCGACATGATTCAGAGCGACGGCACCCACGCGAAGTCGAACTTGACCTGGGCCGGCGTGCGGGTCGGGCAGCTCTTCATAGGTGAGGACTTCGGGACCACCATGACTGCGGAGGGTGACGGCTTTCATGCGTCCGAAGATACAACACGTAGCGGCAGCAGTGCCTCAGCCGGCAACTTCGACGACGCGCATTTCGCGAATGACGGTGACTTTGATCTGGCCGGGGAAGGTCAGCTCGTCGGAGATTTGGCGCGCGATTTCCGATGACAGCTCGACGGCGCGCTCGTCCGAGACGCGCCCCTCTTTGACATACACGCGCAGCTCACGCCCACCCTGCACCGCGAACGCGCGCTCGACGCCGGAGAAGTGGCCGCCGATGCGCTCCAGGTCGTCGAGCCGCTGCACGTAGTTGTCGGTCTGCTCGCGGCGAGCGCCGGGGCGCGCGCCAGACAGCGCGTCGGAGGCGGCGACCAACAGCGCGTAGGGCGAATTGAACGGCTCTTCGGTGTGGTGCGCGCCGATCGCGTTGGCCACCACTTCGGCCTCGCCCAGACGGCGCGCGTAGTCGGCGCCGATGACCGCGTGCGAGCCGTCGATGGTGTGGGTCAGCGCCTTGCCGATGTCGTGCATCAAGGCTGCACGGCGGGCGAGCTTGACGTCGAGCCCCAGCTCCGACGCCATCATGCCGCACAGAAACGACGCCTCGACGGCGTGCTTCCACTGATTCTGCGTGTACGACGTTCGCCAGTTGAGCCGCCCGACGAGGCGCACGATGTCCGGATGGGCGCGCGGGATCTGCAGCTCTTTGAAGGCCTTTTTGCCCAGGTCGAAGACTTCGCGCTCGAGCTCGTCGCGGAGCTGCTCGGCCAGCCGCTTGGCGTCGCCGGCCTTGACGCCGTTCTTGCCGATGCGCGTGATGGCGCGACGGGCGATCTCGCGACCGAACGAGTCCTGACCATCGAGCCGGATCGCGCTCTTGTCGTCGGCCAGCGCGAGCTTGACGTTGGCCACCTCTTCGATCGCCAAAAGATGCGGCTCGACACGCTCGGCGACGCCCGGCAAGAGCGGCAAGTTCGACAGCAGGCGCTCGGTCAAATAGTGACCTTCATAGCGCTGCATCGCGATGCCCATGATGCGCTTGGCTTCGCGCGACGGATCGGTGTCCAGCTGTTCGGCACGACGCACGCGTTCCTGCGCATCGGCCTTGGCCTGCTCAACCCATTCGGAGACCAACCGGAGCTTGGCATCGCCGCGCGTCTCGTCGGCGATCGCTTCGAGCCGGGCGACCTGTTCGTTCTTTAGCTGCTTGAGCTCGACCGACGAGGCGCGAGTTGCAACTTCGATGGCTGCGGTCTCGGTAAAACGTCCGTCGAGCTTGACGACTCGCTGCGTGGCCTCGACCGCCCGATTGGCCAGCTCGGCACGCTGGCTCTCGACTTCGACGAGCCGCGCTGCGATGCGCCGCTCCTCGGCGACCGCATCTTCGTGCGCTTTTTTGCGCAGCTCGAGCGTGGCCGAGCGCGC
>JBBQIO010000496.1:0-3843 GCA_038325015.1 Polyangia bacterium | reverse complement strand
CGAAAAAGCGCTCGGCGTGTATCGCGTGGCCGCGGCCAGCGTCCACGCGTTGTCGCGAAACCATTGCTTGACCGACGGCGGCAGCTTGTCCCACGAGCCGGGCCCGTTGACGAACTCGAGGTACGGAGCAAGAGCACCGTCGACATCGCCGCTCGCCAGTATTGCCACCACTCTTTGCATAACGCGATCATGTAGGTCGCGCAGGCGCGCGTCCTCGGGAGCAAACGCCTGCATGCCGCCCCCGCCTTCGGCGAGGGTCAGGGTGCGGATGAGCTGGGGAGCCATCCGCGCCGCATAAAGCGACACCGTTCCGCCGCGCGAATGACCGATCACGTGCACCGGCTCTGAAGCAACCTGTCGGAAAAATGCTGTCAGGTCAACTGCGTGCTCGTCGACGCTGAACTCGCCATTGCCCTGCCAAGGCTCTGGATAGCAGTGGCGCAGGCTGACCGCAATGGCTCGGTAGCGCTCGCCAAACGGCTCCACCTGAGGCGAGAAATACCGGTAATCCAATCCCGCGCCGTGCACGAACACCACCGGAACCCCGGCGCCGTGCTCGACATAGGCTATGTCGTATCCGTTGACGCGTTCCGATCTGACCCCCTCGGGAAGAGGCCAGGTCGGAGATCGCGGTTTGGGCATAGTCGGTCGCGGCACGTTGATCATGAACTTGCCATTGCTCAGTCTAGGACGATCGGCTTAAGCTGGAAGTCGCACGCGGGTTCGCCGCGTCCCCACACGCTAGCGGGCCACTTGACCGCTGGCAAGGCACTCTCGGCGATGAACGCGGTGCCGCCGGAACCCGTCTCGGTTGGGAGACATTCGCGGTCGGCGTTACGTCTGTTTCCCCTCTCGCCTCCTCAGTCGACGTTGCGCTCAACTCGACCTCACCAGAGCAGCCGGTCACGAAGGGCGTCTACTGGCCGACAGTCGTGGTAGCTGGCCACGGCGGAAAGCTGACCTCCGGCGATAGCTCCGAGCCGAGTCATTTGTCGCACGTGCGTCGATGTCGCAGAAGCGCATTCGCACTACATTTGACGAAGAGCTAGAACAACTTCCTTATAACAATCCGCTTGCAGCGATCAGAGGTGCTGAGTGAACAACTATCCCGCGAGCTTCGAATTGAAGCAAGCCCTGGCCGCCGGAAAGGCGTCTCTGGCGATCTCGCTTCGAGACGAGTCGGACATCTTGCCGGCTGATGCGAAGTCGCCCGCGAGGTAACGGTCGTGGCAGGACCTCCATCGTTGATCATGTTCATCCGGCACGGTGAGAAGCCGCGCAAAGACGGCAGCACCCCGTTGGGCGTCACACCGGAGGGCGCCCCCGACATTCACTCTCTGGTCGTGCGCGGATGGATCCGCGCGGGGGCACTTATCCGCTTCTTCGGCTCGGCGCACGATGGGATCGAAACGCCCGACGTGATTTTTGCAGCCAGCGCAGGCGACGACGCAAGTCCGCACGGGAAACGACCTTCGCAAACTGTGACGCCATTGTCGTTGGCTCACGGTATCCGGCTCGATACCCGATTCGCCGTAGGCAGTGAGAGTGGCGTCGCAGCTGAAATCCTGCGGCAGGACGGCGCCGTTCTTGTCTGCTGGGAGCATCACAATATCCCGTTGATCGTCGCGGCGTTGGGAATCGATGAGGCGGCGACGACGCGCTGGCCGGACGACCGATTCGATCTGATTTGGCTTTTCCAAAGCTCTCAGCCCAGCCCCTATTCATTCACCGCGATGAATCAGGCTCTTCTCGACGGCGACGTTCGGACTTGAGGCATGAATCGCTGCAGACCAGTGACCACGTTCGACTTCGTTCCGTTGAGCGGTTAACGCTAGGCTGCGGCGTACGCGTCGACGCTCCATGCCCCGCCTGGTGGACGATTGCCAAGCCCGGCGTCCCGCACTACATCATCGTGCCGCCGGGCTTCTGGCCGGCGCCGTCTTCCTTCTGCTGGAGCGAGAAGATCGACGTATAGCCCCCGGACCAGTCCGGAGGGATCAGGCAGGGGCGCGGGTCGTGGTGGGCGAACGGTGCCCGCTCGCCGCGAATGATCGCCTGATCATGCGCCGGCTTGATCGGGTTGACGGTGTACGGAAACGCGTCAGCGGAGGTCAGCGTGTACAGCAGGAGCGGTCGGCCCTGATCCGAGTCGTTGCGCGGCGAGCCGTGCACCATGCGGCAGTTGTGCAGCGTGAGCGAGCCTGCCGGGCCGGTGAGGTAGACGGCCTTCGACACGTCGACCCGCTCGATGTCGCGCTCGTTCAGGCAGCCGACCCAGTGGCCGTCGTCGTCGTACTGCGTGAGCATCGGCTCGATCCGGTGGCTACGTGGAATCACGCCGAGCGGCCCCTGCGACATGCCGCAGTCGTAGAGATAGGTGCCGACGGTGAGCGGCGAATAGTTGGTATGCGGCCAGAACGAGATGTCGTAGTGCCACTTCACTTCCTCGCCGCCCCTGCTCCATTTGAAGTTGAGCTTGGAGTGATGGAACTTCACGTCCGGGCCGACGAGATCGGCGACTGCGTCGGGCAGCACAGAGTGATTGACGTAGTCCCAGAACACCGGGTGGTGCTCGGTCGGGTTGCTCACCCGGCGCAGGCGCGGCGCGCTCGGCCGGTGGTCGGGCTCGAGATCGAAGGCGTGGTCGGATTTCGTGATCGAGCGGCTGCGCTCGACGAGCTCCTCGGTCGCCTGGCGCAGCCTGGCGATCCATTCGTCGCCGATGATCTTCTCGAGCAGGATGTAGCCCTCGCGAAAGTAGAACTCGCGCTGCGTCTGGGTCAGCACGCGGGGCGGGATGTCGAGGATCTGCTCGGGCGTCATGATGTCCCTTCCGGAGGCGCTGCGCGCCGGGCGCGCTCAGGCGCGAAAGGCCTGCTTGTCGGTGCCCTGGTACAACGCCTTGACCTGTCGGCCGACCGCGTCGGCGTGCGCGGCGAGTGCCGCTGCGTCCAGGTCGGCCTTCGGTCGCGGCTCCTCGTCGAAGTGATGGAACCGATCGACGCCGCGCACCAGCATGCCCGAGTCACGCACCTTCGTCTGCCGCACGTGCGTCGGGATGTAGCGGATCGCGAGGCCGATGCGCCGGTCGGCGCTGCGGTTGGGCTCCGAGCCGTGCACGAGCTTGATGTGGTGCAGCGACATCTCGCCCGCCTTCAGCTCGATGCCGACCGCCTGGGACGTGTCGACGTCGACCGCGATCTCCTGGCCGCGCGAAAGCAGGTTGTCGCGGTGGAAGGTGTCGAGGTGCGGCAGCTGCTCGACCTTGTGCGTGCCGGGCATGAACTGCATGTAGCCGTTCTCGGGCGTCGCATCGGTGAACGCCACCCAGGCGGTGACGACGTCGTCGGGGTCGAGGCCCCAGTAGGTCGAGTCCTGGTGCCAGGACACGAAGCCCGGGCTGCTCGCTTCCTTGATGAAGACGTTGGTCGTCCAGCAGCGGATGTCGGGACCGATCACGTCGGACACGGCGTCGAGGATTTCGGTGTTGTGGACGAGCTCGTCGGCCCAGCGGAAGAGCAGGTGCGTCTTGTGCCGCCAGTTCCCCTGCAAGGGTTGGCCGGCGACCGCCTCGTGCTCCTCGAGGCAGCGGCGGTAGTGCGCCGCCTGTTCCGCGCTCAGCACGCGCACGGGAAAGACGCAGCCGTCGCGATGGAAGTCAGCGACCTGTTGCTCGGTCAGGTGCATGGGGACTCTCCATGATCTACTGTATTTGTAATATGTTACGACGTCAAGAAAGCATCCATCGCAAGGTCCGCTTCTCGCCTCAAAATCCGCGCGTGATGATCCGCTTGGCAAACGCCTCGGCGTAGTCGATCTGCCGGTCGCAAGCTGCAGCGGCCT
>JBBQIO010000495.1:0-3847 GCA_038325015.1 Polyangia bacterium | reverse complement strand
AGACATGGTCTGGCGTGCGCCACGCTGTTGCTGGTCGTCGGATGTGGCCCGTCGAGCTTCGGTGATTTTCGCAATCAGCTGGTGCATCGGTCGTGTGCGCGCTTGATTCGCTGCGGTCAGCTGGCGCCGAGTGAAAGCGCCTATTGCCCGCCGCCCGCGGAGCTGGCGCCGATCGTTGCGGCCCATGCCGGCGATCTCGAAGTCGATGTCGCTGCGTCCAAGGGCTGGATCTCGTTTTCGTCGAGCGGTGCGCAGAGCTGTCTCGACACGGTCGGCTCGGCGCCCTGCGATTCGGCGGAGGCTGCGCGACGAACACGCCTCGGATGCAATCACGTCATCGGCCCGGGGCTGGCGATTGGCAAGGCGTGTCCGGAAGATCCGACCTGCGTCGGCGGCATCTGCAGCCAGGGCGCGTGCGGCGGCCAATGCCTGGCCTATCCCGCGCCGGGCCAGATGTGCGTGGCCAACGGCGGCGTGGGCGACGCCGGGCAGCCGCTCGATTGCGATCCGACCGTCCAGTACTGCTCGGCCGGGATCTGCGCCTATCACCGGCAGTCGGGCGGCGCCTGCGTGGCCGACGGCGATTGCGCTTTTGGTCTGAGCTGCAACAGCAGCAAGTGTGGTGCGCTGCCGTCTGTCAAGGTGGGCGGGGCGTGCGACGCGAACGATCCGTGCGGCAGCGGCGCGGCCTGTAACGGCGGGACCTGCCAGGCGCTGGTCGAGTCCGGCGGGCCGTGCGGCGTCGACGCCAAGGGGGCGCTGTGCGCTGACGGATTGGTGTGTCGCGCGGTGCCGACAGATGGCGGGGTCGGCTCTCGGTGCGGCGCGCCGTCCGAGGCGGGTGGGCTGTGCGTGGTCGGCCGAGCGGCCGGCGAATCGGGCTGTGCCAGCGACGACGTTTGTCAGCCCGGCGACGGCGGCGTCAACGGTCGGTGCCATGCGGCAGCTGGCGCGCGCCCGGTCGGCCCTGGCCAGGCGTGCAGCGCGACGATCTCGTGTGCAGCTGGGCTGCGCTGTTCGACGGGTGGCGAGTGCCTCTTTTTCGTCGGACGTGGCGGCCAGTGCGCGGTGGACACCGATTGCGTTGCTGGCCTGATCTGCATCGTCGGTCAAGATCGCTGTGATCGCCCGTCGTGCAACGGATCGATCGCCCCGGACGCCGCGGACGCCGCGGACGCCGGGACGAACTGACGCTGGCTAACGCGCTGCGCCGTGGTCGAGACGGTTGTCTCGTCGCTGGTTCGTCGCATACTGTCTCGCGATGAGCACCACCGCCAAATCCGTCCGCCTCGCGCCCGACAAGCGCGTCCTCTTCATGACCAAGGACCCCGAGCTGATTCGCCGGCAGCTGCGCGGCGAGCTCGCGCTGCGCATGGCGGATTTGCAGGTCGGCGATCTGCTCGACGACATCAACACCGATGCCATGACGCCGGCGTGGGTGTGCTTCGACTGGCGCCCCTCGGACATCGCGCGCAACGCCTACGCCGGGTTGACCGTCGACGGCGAGCGTATCTTCGCCGAGGGCGCGCTGGCCGACGGCAACTTCGAGGTCATCGTCTCGGGCTTTCGTAAGGGCGTCGGCTCGTCGCGCGAGACCGCGGTTCAGGCCGAGAAATGGTCGGGCATTCGCATCGCCGTGGCGGCGTCGTTCGCGCCCATCCACGCGCGCAACAACATCAACCAGGGCGTGTTGATGGCCGACCATGCTCTGCTCTTGCGGTTGCAAGCGGGCGAGGAGATCGCACTCGACGAGTTTGCCCGTGGTCACGATCCGGCGACGCGCAAGATCATCGAGTACGGTGGCCTTTTCGCCTTCACCAAAGCGGTCGCGCGCAAGGAGCTGGAGCTGGAGCGACCGGCGACGCCGGCGCGGCCGATGACCATCGCCGAGCAGATTCTGGCGCGCCACATCGCCACTAACACGGCGAGTACGCCTGCCCACGAGCACGATCAGCCGTTCGTCAAACCCGGAGACGACGTGTGCGTCAAGGTCGATGGCGGTTATTCGCACGAGTTCACGACGGCCCAGGTGCACGCCTTTCTCGAAGAGGAATATGGCGCCGAGTACCAGCTGGCCAACGCGGCGAAATTCGCCGTGTTCGAGGACCATCTGATCTACGCCGACGGCGTGCCACGGATGGCGCCGTTCGCCGCCAAGATTCAAATCTTGCGCGACATGCAGCGCGCCTTTCAGCACAAGACCGGTGTGCAGGACTACTCCGCGGTCAACGGCGTCTCGCCCGGGATCTGCCACACCATCGCACGCGAAAAGATCATCGAGCCCGGCGACTTCATCCAGGCCACCGACAGCCACACCTGCATGGGCGGTGCGCTCGGCGCTCTGGCCTACGGCGTGGGTACGACCGAATATGCGGCGTTGGTGCACGCCGGATTCACCTTCGTCGTCGTGCCCGAGTCGATCCGCTTCGAGCTGACGGGCAAACTCTCCCCGGGTGTCACCGCCAAGGACGTGATGCTCTACATCTTGGCCAATCATGCCAAGCGGCAAGAGACGCTCGATCGCGTGATGGAGTTCGGCGGGCCTGGCCTGGCCACGCTGTCCCCCGACGAGCGCGCGACCCTGGCCAACATGGCCACCGAGTGCGCGGCCAAGGCCGGCATTTGCGAGGCCGACGAGGCGACACTGGCCTGGATCACGGCGCGCCGGCCGGACGCCGTTCTTGCTGCGATGCAGCAAAAAATCCTGCGGCCTGACCCAGGCGCGCAGTATGCCGGCGGCGTGCACACCATCGACCTGACGCTGATTCAGCCGATGGTCGCGACGCCCGGCGATCCGGCACACGGCGTGCCGTCGGATCCGACCAACGGGGCGCTCATCGCCGAGCTCGGCGATGTGTCGATCGACATCGCGTACGGCGGCTCATGCACGGCCGGCAAAGAGGACGACATTGACATGTACGCGCGCGTCCTCGAGGAGGCGGTCGCCGCCGGGCGCAGGGTCAAAGAGGGCGTCGAGTTCTACAGTCAGTTCGGCTCGCGGGCGGTCGAGGAGCACGCGCAAAAAAAGGGCTATTTGGCGACGTTCGCGGCCGCCGGCGTCAAAGTCATCCCGCCCGGATGCGGCGCGTGCATCGGCTGCGGGCCGGGTGTTTCGTCGTCCACCAAGCAGGTCAGCATCTCGGCCATCAACCGCAACTATTCGAACCGATCCGGCCCCGGGCAGCTCTACCTGGCCTCGCCCCTGTCGGTCGCCGCCTCGGCAGTCGTCGGCAAGATCGTCGACTATCGCGACGGCATGTTCCGCAGCGAGCACAGGTCATGAGCGATAACGGCGCACCGACCAGCAACGGCGAGCTGCGCGAGTCGGACATCATCTACGACTGGAACGCGCTCGAACGGCGCGGCAGCCTGTTCGCCCACAAGATTGCGTTTCACGACGAGACGCTGCGCGACGGCATCCAGTCGCCGTCGGTGGTCGACCCGCGCGTCGAGGACAAGATCAAGCTGGTTCACCTGTTAAACGACGTCGGCGTCAACAGCGTCAACATCGGGCTTCCGGGCGCCGGCCGCCGCGCCTTCGAAGACGTCGTCGAGCTGGGGCGCGAAATCCGTGACGCCAAGCTGCCGATCACGCCGTCGTGCGCGGCACGCACGCATCTGGCCGACATCCGCCCGATCGTCGAAGCTTCGCAGAAATTGGGCGTGGCCATCGAGGTGATGGCGTTTATCGGCAGCTCGCCGATTCGGCTCTACGCCGAGGGGTGGAACGTCGATCAGCTGGTGCAGCGCACCAAGGAGTCGATCGAGTTCGCGGTGAAAAACGGCCTGCCGGTCACCTACGTCACCGAGGACACGACGCGCTCGCGCCCCGAGGTGCTAACCACGC
>JBBQIO010000494.1:0-3864 GCA_038325015.1 Polyangia bacterium | reverse complement strand
GGCGCGCTCGACTTCGTGCCCAAGCCGCAGCGGCAATTTTCACCCGAGCTGCACGCCATCGCTGAGGAGCTGCTGGCCAAAGTGCAGCTGGTGACGCAGCTGCGCGTGGTGCAGCTCGCCGAGCGCGCGCTTGGTGGCGGCGGGGTCGGTCCGCCTCTGCCGTCGTCGTCGTCATCCGCCGCAGGCACTCCGGCCTACGCCGCGCCGGGCAGCTCTGCGCCTGTGCCGAGCTACAGTCCGCCGCCCGCTGCAGCGGCGGCACGCCGCGACGGACCTGCCCCCCACCGCGTGTGCGCCATCGGCGCCTCGACCGGCGGGCCGCCGGCAATTCAGCAGATCCTAGGGACGCTGCCGGCGACGCTGCCGCTCGGCCTGGTCATCACGCAGCATATGCCGGTCAAGTTCACGCGAGCATTTGCCGAGCGGCTGGGCCGCACGACGCCGTGGACGGTGCGCGAGGCGGCCGAAGGCGACTACGTCATCGCTGGCACCGCCTTGGTCGCACCCGGATCGCACTCCTTGCTGGTACGACGCGAGGGGCTTCACCTGCGGGTGCAGCTAGCTGCGCCGCAGCCTGATGATCGCTACGTCCCGTCGGTCGATCGCATGCTCGAGTCGGTCGCGCGGCACATGGGCCCGGCGTCGATGGCGGTGATCTTGACGGGCATGGGCGGCGACGGCGGCCGTGGCGTGCGCGTGATCAAAGCGGCGGGCGGGCGAGTGGTTGCCGAGGCGCCCGAGACCGCGGTCATCTTCGGCATGCCGCAAGAGGCGATTGCCAGCGGCTCGGTGGACGACATCGTACCGCTCGGGGCGATGGCCGACGCGATCGCGCGTTTTGCGCGCGGCTGATATTCGCGATGTTCAAACGCGCCGTGGTATCGTCTGAGCGCCCCTATGTCAAAGAGCGACGACAAGGAGCTGCCCGACCTCGATCTGGCCGCCTCCAAACGAGAGTTCATCGAGACCTTCTTCCGCCGCGGGGCGGAGTTCACCGAACAGCTCATGCGCGAGAACGAGCGCCTGCGCTACCGCATCGTGCAGCTCGAAGAGGAGCAAAAGGGCCGCGCCGATCTCGACCGCCCCGGCTCCGCACAGCAGTCGTTGCGTGAGCTGGTGGCGCGCATCGAAGCGCTGGAAACCGAGCGGCGGACGCTCCTCAATCGTTATGCCGGGGTCGAGCTCGAAAGCAGCGACTTCGCGACGCGCTACCATGACATCGAGCGTGAGAACAACCACCTCGCCAACCTGTACGTCGCGTCGTTTCAGCTGCACTCGACGCTGGACCTGCGCGAGGTCACGCAGATCATCCTCGAGATCTTGCTCAACTTCATCGGCGCCAAGATTGTCGCCGTACAGCTGGTGGACGACGAGCGCGGCGTCCTGCGCACGTTGGCCGCCGAAGGCATCGAGCGCGCCCAGGTGCCCGAGGGCGCTATCGGTGACGGCCGCGTCGGCCAGGTGATCACCAGCGGCGATCCGTTCTTCGACGAGTGGCGTCCGCGCACCAAGCTCGTTCTGGCCGAGCCCCTGATTGTCGTGCCGCTCAAGATTCGCGACAAAGTCGTCGGCGTGATCGTGGTCTGGGAGATGCTGCAGCAAAAGACCTCGCTCGCGGATGTCGACTACGAGCTGTTCAACCTCCTGTGCGCGCACGCCGCGTCGGCGCTGCAAGGCGCCAAGCTCAATGCGGAGCTGCACGGGCGAACGCCGGCCCTATGGGCCGCCGCGGATCTGGTGTAACGAATGCCCACCGCGCTCGTCGTCGAAGACAGTCCCACGATGCGGCAGCTCATCGTGTTCGCGCTGCACCGGATTCGCGGTCTTTCGGTGGTCGAGGCCAACGACGGCGTCGACGCGCTCAAAAAGCTCGCGTCGTCACAGCTCGACCTCATCTTGACCGACATCAACATGCCGATCATGGATGGCCTCAAGCTGGTGCGCCGGGTGCGCTCGGACGAGGCGCTCAAGAACATCCCGATCATCATCATCACCACCGAAGGTGCCGAAGAGGATCGACAGCGCGCGCTGTCGCTCGGCGCCAACGCGTACATCACCAAGCCGATTCAGGCGCCGCAGGTGATAGCCAAGGTCAAAGAGCTGCTGCACCTGTAAGATAGTTGCACTGAACACGTGTTCAGTGTATCGTCGGTGAGTGCGCCCCGTTGCCAACCCGCCCAACCCCTGGGCCTCCAGTGAGCGCGTCTATTTCGAAGAGGTTCCCGAGGCACGCCTCGAGGTCTACGAAGATCACACGCGCGAGATCCTGAGCAAGAACGACAGTCCGGACATCGGCTTCAACTACAGCGTCAACCCCTACCGCGGCTGCTATCACGGCTGCGCCTATTGCTACGCGCGGCCGACCCACGAATATCTGAGCTTCGGCGCGGGCACCGATTTCGACCGCAAAATCGTGGTCAAGCCCGACGCCGCCGCGCTCTTGCGCCAGGCTTTCGAGCGCAAGAGCTGGCACGGCGAGCGCATCATTTTCTCCGGCGTGACCGACTGCTATCAGCCGCTCGAAGCGTCGCTGCGACTGACCCGCGCCTGTCTGGAAGTCTGCCTCGCGTATCGCAATCCGGTCGGCATCATCACCAAGGCGCCGCTCATCGAGCGCGATCTGGCGCTTCTGGTCGAGCTCGACCGTGTCGCTTCGGTCTCGGTGTCGGTGAGCATTCCGTTTTGGGATCCCGAGCGCGCGCGGGCCATCGAACCGTGGGTGGCGACGCCGCACCGTCGGATGCGGACGATCGAAAAGCTGGCGCAGGTAGGCTTGCGCGTGGGCGTCAATGTGGCGCCCATCATTCCCGGGCTCAACGATCAGGAGATGCCGCGCGTCCTCGAAGCGGCCAAGGCGGCGGGCGCCGAGCGTGCAGGGTGGGTCCTTTTGCGTCTACCCGGTTCGGTCAAGGCGGTCTTCGACGAGCGGGTGCGCGCGGCGCTGCCACTGCGCGCGGAGCACATTTTGTCGCGGGTGCGCGACACGCGGGACGGCAAGCTGTACGACGCGCGGTGGGGCGCACGCGGGCGCGGGGAGGGCGTTTATGCCGAACAAATCGGCGCGCTGTTCGACGTCACTTGCCGACGGCTCGGACTGAATGTTCGATCGGGAATGACCAGTGAAGCGGCGGTCGAAGTCGGATCGCCGGCGACCTTTGTGCGCCCCGCAAAAGCGGGACAGCAGCTCACGCTTTTGTGACGATGCGCCCGTCCTCTACGACGATGCTGCCGCCGACTACGACAGTGCGCACCAGGTTGACGCCGAAGTGCTGCGCTACCTGCCGATGATCGTCGGCGTCCCAGATTACCAGGTCGCCGCGCGCATCGGGCGCCAGGAAGCCGGCGTCGCTGCGGCCGACGGAAAGCGCGGCGGCGCGTGTAATGCCGATCCAGGCCTCCTGACAGGACATCCCCATCTGCATGCACGCCAGCGACATCATCAGCGGGAGAGACTCGGTGAGCGAGCTGCCGGGGTTGAAGTCCGTGCCGAGAGCCACGGTGCATCCTGCGGCAAGAAGTCGACGCGCGTCGGGCCAGGGCAGCTTCAGCGTCAGGGCCGCGCCGGGTAACAAGTTGGCGACCGTGCCGGCGCGCGCCAACAGCGCCGGAGCGGTGGGGGAGAGCAGCTCCAGGTGCTCGACCGAGCTCGCGCCGAGCTCGGCGGCGCGCTCGGCGACGCCGGTGTAGCTGAACTGCTCGGCGTGCGCCCGCAAGCGGAGCCCCGCGCCTTTTGCGGCGCGCAGAATGTGCAGCGCCTCGGTGAGCGAAAAGGCGCCGATATCGCAGTAGACGTCGACCGCTTCGGCCAGCCCGCGCGCGGCCGGGATCGCGTGATCGCAAAACGCGTTCACGTACGCCGCTCGC
>JBBQIO010000493.1:0-3869 GCA_038325015.1 Polyangia bacterium | reverse complement strand
GATGGGGTGTGCTGCTCGCAAAGCCCGACGCAGTGCTCCGGCTGCCAGGCCTGCAACGTCGCCGGCGCGATGGGGAGCTGCACCGCGGTGCCGAGCGGCGAAGATCCGCACGGAACGTGCACCGGTGCGACCGGCGTCTGTCTGCAGACCACCTGCAACGGCACGGGGTCGTGTGGGATCTCCGGCGGCTCATGCCAACAGAACGACTGCAGCAACGGGCTTCTAACGTCGTACACATGCAAAGAGGGCGCCTGCGTGGCCATCACTCCGGCCTCCAACTGCCCGGCCGTGCTGGCCTGCGCCGATGCGCACGACTGTGCCAACAAGTGCGCCGCCGACACCGATTGCGACGCCAATTCCTATTGCGACGAAAACGGAAACTGCTCACCGCGCAAAAATTCCAATGTGCAGGGAACCTGCAATTTGGCAAAAGATTGCAAAAATCCGGCGAGCTGCCGTGAGTGCCAAAGCGGGCTGACCTGCCTCGACGGATTTTGCTGCGGCGCAGCAACCTGCGGCGGGATCTGCCAGTCGTGCGGCGTCAAAGGCAAAGAGGGGAGCTGTGCGCCGGTCCTAGCGGGCGGCACGGGTGTGCACGGTAGCTGCGCCGGGCTGGGGACCAGCTGTGCCGAGACCTGCGACGGAAGCACGACGGCGACCTGCAAAGACAGCGCGCTCAATAAGACATGTGGCGCGGTCAGCTGCGCGATCAACAACCTGGTGAGCGCACAGCTGTGCGGCGCGGGCAAATGCAACGCCGGCACCGCTGGAGCGAGCTGCACGCCGAGTGACAAAGTGTGCAAGGCGGGGGCGTGCGCGCTGTGCGCCGCGACCGCGGACTGTACCGCCGTCGGTTACAGCGCCGCGACCACGCAGTGCGCCGTTGGCGCCGGCACGAGCAACAACGGACTATGCCTGCTGAAAAATGGGCAGGCGTGCGGCACGACCAACGCGCTGTGCGCCAGCGGCCAGTGCGTCGACGGCTTTTGCTGCAAGTCGGCGAGTTGCGCCGGGGCGTGCAACGCGTGCGGTGCATCCGGCGATTGCGCGGCGCTGCCCGCGGGCACCGCGCCCAACAGCCACGGCGGCGGCTGCCCAGCGAGCAACCCGTCGTGCAAGGCCTCGACCTGCAATGGCCTCAAGCTGACATGCAATTACCCGAGCGGCAGCTGTGGCGCCGCATAGTGCAGTGGGGATGCACCGGTCACCGCGGGTACCTGTGCCAACGGGGCCTGCGGCGCGGGCGCCGTCCAGGCGAGCTGCTCACCGTGGGGCTGCTCGGGCGGCACGTGCAACACGACGTGCGCAGTCGGTGGCTCGGACTGCGCCTCGGACTCAACCTGCACCGAAGAGTTCTCCGACGGACCTCCCGTCTTTTTGTGCGGGAATAACTCGGGGGCGAGCTGCGCCACCGACACGCAATGCACGACCGGCACCTGCTCGGTCGACAAGCATTGCTGCAACGAAACCTGCGCCGGGCTGTGCACGGGCAATCTGCTGTACCCGGGCACCAGCTGCGTCACCGGGACCTGCACCGGAGTGGGCGCACCGACCGCCTGTCCGCACGGGTTGAGCTGCGCTTCCGAAGCCTGCAACGCGACCTGCTACGAGGTGTGGGTGGGCGTGCAACCGCCGCAACCGCCTTTCCCGGCTAGCTCGTTTTCCGGGGATTGCACCACCAGCTCCGACCTGTGCAACTGCGTGCCGGCCACCCCGGGTGGCAACTGCAACGGCACCGCATGCTGTACCGGCTACATCGCCGGAGTCGGCTTTGTCGGCTGCAAGTGATCGGCGCTCTAGCGCGGCTCGGTGGCGCGTAGTCGGCGACGCAGCGCGCCCAGCTGCAGCGCGCAATACACCAGCGCGATCCCCAATCCCAAGAGCAGCGCCAGCCCGCCGCCGGCGAACGCGGTCAGGGTCGAACGCGACTGCTTGGCGATAATCAGTGGCCCGACGTGATCGAGCTCGACCTCCGGTGCGGCCGCGGCGGTCGCTGCCGGTCGACCGGCCACCACGACGTGCACCTCGGCCAGGGCCAGCTCCGGCACCGCGCCGCTGACCAATTTTTGCACATCGCTCTCGGACACCGACAGCCCGCCCGCGGTTCGCAGCAGGACCGCGGCACTGGCATGGCTCGGCGGCGCGGCCTCCGAATCGGCCAACGCCAAATGGACGCGCGCGTTCACGACACCGGGCAATCCTTCGAGCGTACGTTCGAGGTCCGCTGCCAGCGCCCCGGCGTAGCGGGCGCGCTCCCCGATCGCAGATGGCACCAGCCCCTCGTTGGCGAAAGATTCGGCGAGCCCCTTTTGCCCGCGCCGCGGCAGGCCGTGATCGGAGATCAGCACCAGCGCGGCCGGAACCTCGCTGCGCGCCAGTGTGATTTTGAAGGTGCCGGGCTGTGTGTCATCGCTGGCCTTGTCGGCGGCAAATCCGGATTGGTCGAGGAGCGCGGTGATCTGGTTGGCTTGCTCTTCGTCGAGGCCGTGCTCGAAGTCGACGGTGCAGCCCAGGGCGCCGCCGCCGACGATGACCAATGCGAGTAACCAAGGGCGCATAGCATGCGATGTTAGAGCCTGCGCCGGCCGTCGGCAATTTTGCACCCGGATGGCACACTAGGCATGATGGCGCAAGGAACGTTCACTCCGCGGAGGATCTCGATGAATCGACTCGTGCAGTTTGGTGCCGCGCTGACACTGGCCACGGTCACGCTGGTGCCGCTGGCCACCGCTGCCGCGCTGTTCAAGGACCTGCAGGTGCTCCCCAAGGACACGTCGAAGGAGCAGCTCAAGGCGATTATGCGGGCGCAGACCAAGGCGCTCGGCGTCGAGTGCGAGGAGTGCCACGCCGTTCCCGACATGGCCAGCGACGAAAATCCGCACAAGGTGGCGGCGCGCCAGATGATGCGCATGACCGCCGAGATCAACCAAAAGTGGCTCCCCGGGGTCAAGAACGCCAAACAGCAGGTCACCTGCGCCACCTGCCACCAGGGTCACGAAAAACCGCCGGTCGCGCCGTAGCCCACTAGCGTCGGGCGCGCCGTTTTGCGCCGGACGTCGCCGGCGTTTCGCCCGCCGCCTCGTTGCCAAGCTCACTTTTCGCTAGCGCCTCTTTGAGCAGCTCGATGGCGCGCGCATGCAGCCGCGACGACCACGACTTGGACAGGCCGAGCGCTGCGCCGGCGTCGGCCAGCGAGCGATCTTCGTAGTAGTACAAATGCAAAAGGCGCCGCTCCTTTTCCGGCAGCGATGCGAGCGCGTGCGCGATGAGCCGGTCGCGTTCGTTTTTTTCCAGCGTCTGGTGTGGCGCCGGCGACAGCGAATTCGCCTCCATCTCCTCGCGGTGCGAATCGAGCGTCGTGATGAAGATCGCGGCGACATTGCCGAGGGCTTCGGCGAGCTGCCGGACCTCGTGCTCCATCGAAGGGTCGATCTCGCTCTCGTTGCCCGCTTCGCGGTCCGCCAGGTGCCCGAGGTATGCCGCGGCGCGCTCCTCGAAGCGCATGCGGGCGTATTCGCCGCGCGGCAACCAGCCCATTCCGCGCAGTCCGTCGAACACTGCGCCGCGCACGCGATAATAGGCAAATGTCGTGAACGACGTGCCGACGCGGCCGTCGAAGCGCTCGGCCGCTTCGAGCAGCCCCTGCATGCCGTACGCGACCAGATCGTCGAACTCGATCTCGCGCGGCAGCGTCTCTTTGATCTTGGCCGAGATCGCGCGGACGAAGGCCACGTTGGAGTCGACCAGTCGCTGTCGCTCCATTGGGCCTATACGCATGCGAATTTCAGGGTATACGGGGTGGACGAAGAGGGCCAGGTGGGCGGCGATTTGGGGCACGCGTGGCTAGTGTTCTGTACGGTTAAATGTGT
>JBBQIO010000492.1:0-3887 GCA_038325015.1 Polyangia bacterium | reverse complement strand
TATCTCTTCTTCGTCGACACCGAGGATGCCGTGTCAATCATCCTGGTCGCCGCGTCCCCCGATGGGTTCGCCGTCCTGGTCGTGGCCCTCACCGCCGACCCCGCGTGATCAAAACGCGACTTCAGCAACGGGCTGTTACGGCGACCGGCCCGAGCAGATTTGATCGTCAGCGCCCCGGCGACGGGTGCGGTGCCGTCGATCGAGGTTGCCATCGCGCTGGGAGGAAAGATGCCCTTTGTCGCTTCGAACGGCCTCACGGAGGCGGGCTCGAGCAAGACTGTGATGACCGGCGGAATGAACGTGCACTACCACGATATGGGCATGGGCGACCCGGTGCTCTTCCTGCACTCCTACGGTCCCGGCACCACCGCTTGGATCACCTTTCACAAAGCTATCGGCGAGCTGTCGCGGCATTACCGCTGCATCTTGATGGACCTTCCGAACTTCTCGAAGACCGGACCCGTCGTCTATCGCGAGGGGGTGCACGCGCTTCAGGCGCGCACCGCGGTGGCGCTGCTCGACGCGCTCAGGATCGAGCGGGCGCATTGGGTCGGCAACTCCCAGGGCGGCCAGTCGGCGATGGTGGCGGCGATCAGCTACCCCGAGCGGGTCACCAGGTTCGTCATGGGCGGTTCGCATATCGGTACGGGCGGCGACCGCTACCTTATGGCCAATCGCCCCTCCGAGGGCAGTCGCGTCACGCAGCAGACGATTGCCGACCCGAGCCGCGAGAACGTCCGCCGTTACCTGCGGGTGCATATCGACGACGAGATCCTGGTGACCGACGAGCTCGTCGACTACATCCACCACGCGCATACCTGGTCGCGCGAGTTCCTCGCAGCCCGCGCCCAGTCGGTGAGCCCTCCGCATGATTACACACCCGACCTCGCCGGGATCGCGGCGCCGGTGCTGTTGATCCACGGCCGCTACGACCGGATGGTGCCGTTCGAGGTCTCGATCGCGATCCTCAACCATATCGCCGACTCCCGCCTCGTGCTGCTCAACAATTGCGGCCATTGGCCGCCCTTCGAGCAGCCGGCCGAATGGACCGCGCAAGTCTTGGCTTTTTTGCGCGGGTACTGAGGCCGAAGGTTACAAAAACACGCTAAGGTTTTTGTCGAGGAGGACGTTGGCGTCGAGGACGATCGTGCGCCGCGCTACCTTCCACGTGCCGTCCTCCTGACGTAGCACGTCTTCGCGGCTGCCGGAGAGCAGCTGATGATCGGTCTCCAGGTGCGAGCGGTACACCAGAAATGCGGTACGCGCGGAGACCTCGCCGTTCTCGAGGGGCGCCGCTTCGAGATTGCCGATCAGATGGCGCGTGCGCGACGGCGGTTCTTCGGCCCAGGCCAGGCCGGTCTCGAGCCGTGCCACCCGCATCTCCAGATAGCGCCGGTCTTCTTCGAGGATCGCCAGGTCGCCGAGCGGCGTCACCTCGCGGTGCAGCTCGCGGCGCAACACGTTCTTGCGCCGCGGCATGAAGTAGAGAACATCGTCAGTGAAGATGTCGAGCCATTCCCTGAACCGGCGCTCATCGAGCAGCCAGGCCTCGCGGATGTAAAACTGCATCAGCTCGAACCAAAGAGCCTGCCGCGTGTCCGGACTGGGCTCGTGGAGGCGCCCCGGTTTCATTCGTCCCTTAGCCGCGCATCGTCGCGCTGCCGTCGAAGCGCGCGGAGATCGGGGCGAGCGGGATGTCGGCCCAGCTTTCCGCATTCATGAACTCTTCCCAGCGCCGATAGAACAGGCGCTGGTTGTTCTCCGAGATATAGCGCTCAGACACGAGGCCCGGGTAGTCCGGATGCGTTCCCGCATGGCCCAGTCCCATCGACATGTCCTGCGGGTGCCGACGTCTGAGACGGCTTGCACTCGCCTCGGTGACCTGCCGCCAGTTATCGACGTCGTCCTGCTCGAACAAGCCCGCCGCCCCGTTATTAGCCTGGCTGCCAATGCGGATCACCCGCTTCAACTCCTCGGGCGCGTCCCGGTCAACGAGCACAAAATGCCAAAATTCGGTCTTGAGCGGACCGCGCGGCAGCGCCAGCCGCAGCCCCAAAATGCCGTTCGGGAAGATCGAATGGTTGGCGAGTTGCACCCGGCGCGCACGCAGCGCTCCGAGCCGCCGCTCGACCTCGGGCGTTGTCGCCTCGTGGTAGTCCTGGAAGAGCTGCATAGTCTCCTTCGTGACCCCGTGGACGTAGCGTGGTGCATTGTCGTCGGCGTCGCGGAAGGTGATTGAGTGCCCATTGACGAAGGTGTGCTTGCTCGGGCTCGCGAACTGGTCCTCGTGCGACAGCGGCGGGCGGCCGAGAAAGCGCGTCTGAACCCGGGCGCTGGAAAGATGGGTGGTGGGCACGTGATAGTTGTCGGAGCAATTGTCGACCAAGGTCTTCCAGTTTACCGGCTCCAGCCATTTGATCGGTCCAAGCGCCTGCGTGCCACCGTCACGCCGGTTGAATACGGTATCGAGATACCAACGCGCGTCTCCGAGATAAGCTTCGAGGCTCGGAGCCTCTTTGTCCCACGTCGCGAAGACAATGCCGGCGTAAGTCTCAACGCGGGCCTCGATGAGGCCGAGGGATGGCTTGTCGAGCGCGTCATAATAGGCTTCACACTCGCCGGGAACGTGCTCGAGCGTACCGTCGTTACGGTAGGTCCAGCCGTGATAGGTGCACATGAACCGCTTGGTGTTGCCGTCGTCGCAGCGCACGACGCGGTTGCCGCGGTGACGGCACATATTGAGCAGCGCGTGGAGCCCTCCTTGTCCGTCGCGGGTCAGGATGACCGGGTCCTCGCCCATATAGGTGTGAAAGAAATCGTGGATCGCGGGGACTAAGCTCTCGTGTCCGATCATCAGCCAGGCACGCCCGAAAATCTTCTCCATCTCGTCGTCATAAACCGCCTGGTCGCTGAAGATGCGGCGGTCGAGCTTGCCCATGGCGGGATCGATGACGGCGTATTTCGGAAGCGAACTCATGGGCCGCGGGTCCCCTTTCCGGCAGTCATGATACAGGAGCCGGCGGAGCGCTTCACGGGAGTTTGAGCGGCCGGTAATCCGCGATCGGCGACTGCGCCGATAGATTCTAGGTAGCCAATCACTGGCACCGCCTTCTCCTGTGCCCGGACGCCTAGGGGCAAAACAATAGCCGAGCTCCCGAGGATCAGCAGTTCTCGCCGGTCCAAAAGTGGCACCTTGTCGTGGGCGATCAGTGGCGCGAGGCTACCTCGCCGGGGCTCCATCTACCAGCGGCAGCCAGACAGTAGCAACCTTGGGCGTCGGGCAGTAAACGGCCGCATGGCTGGCGCTGCAACCGACCGGCAGCTTCGGGGCAACTCCAGCCGAATGAGGGTCGCAGCCTTATTGTCCGTTCGGGGCCGATTGCGTTGAAAAAGTCGGGTTTGAAGTAATCGCGGTGGCGGGGCCGGCGGTCGGGAGGACGCGACGATCGTAGCGCCGCCTCAGCTTGCTGAGGTCGGCGTCGGCGCCGGGATCAGCATGGCAAGCTTGCGGAGGTTTTGGGCGGTTGCGGCGAGGTGGAACTCGTCGCGGGCGCCGCTTGGCCCACGTAATCGCAGCCGGTCGAGCTTCAGGATGCGTTTGAGATGGGCGAACAGCATCTCGACCTTCTTGCGTTCGCGCCGTGAGGTGACATAGGCCTCAGTGTGGGAGAGGTCGCGCGCCACATCGCGAGCGCCCTCGTGGATGGAACGCGGGATTTTGCGAGCGGGCACGTTCGGACAGCACCGCGGCTTCAGCGAACAGCCCTCGCAATCCAGCTTGCTGGCGCGATAGCGCATCATGCCGTCCTGATCGACGAGAGGGCGCGGCACTCGATAGATTTTTTGCCGCTGCCTGAGTTCCTTCCCGGCCGGGCAGATGTAGCGGT
>JBBQIO010000491.1:0-3887 GCA_038325015.1 Polyangia bacterium | reverse complement strand
GAGCGCAAGTCGCTGGCGCGCGGTCGGCACAGCGACGTGCTCGATCGCCTGCTCCGTGATCCCGAGCCGGCGGTAGTGCCCATTCTGCTGGGCAATCCGCGCATGACCGAAGCCAAGGTGGTGGCTCTGGCGGCGCGCCGTCCCACCTCCGCAGCCGCGCAGCGCGCGATCGGGGCTTCGGAGCGATTCGGCGTGCGCTACTCCGTCAAATGCGCGCTGGCCCTCAATCCCTACACGCCGACCGACGTGGCTGTGCGCTTGGTTTCGATTCTCCAGAAGGCCGACCTGCAGCGGCTCACGGAGTCGCCGCAGCTCCATGACGTTGTGCGGGTTGCGGCGCGCGAGCGACTCAATGCGCGCTCCGTACCATAGCGCGCGAGAACGCGCGAGGCCCGGCGCGAAATGTCTCGCTGGTGCACAATGCCACCCAACAGACACCGGGCCGCCGAATCCATCGCAAAGCCGCGGCGAAGAGCCCGAGAACTGCGCAATGGCCCATCGCATGCACCGACGCAATCGGCATGAAGACGTCGATAAAGTTGGCCGCGTTTCTTGCCGTGGTCGTCTTGGCCATCGCCTGCGGCAAGCCCAAAGGCGACGACGGCCGCTCCGCCGAGGAGCGCGAGCAGTCCGCCAAAACCGATCAAACAGCGAAAAAAGGCGCCTTGGCGCGCAAAGAGGATCCGGCCGCCGACCTCAAACATCAGCGAGCCAATCTGGCCCGGCTGCGGCAGAACGCCGAGGAAAATCGTCTGAACGGCAACCGCATCGGCACCTGGGCCGCCGAGCAAGACGCCAAAAGCGTGGAAAAATTGATCGCCAAAGATCGCCAGGCCGTGCCCGGCTCGGGCGAAGGCCAGTGAGCGCCATGGCTAAGCCGTCGCACCGTCGTCGTTGGCTGTGGCTGGGGGCGCCCATTGGCTTGGTCTTGGTGCTGCTCGTCCTCATCTACTTTTTCATCGATGCGCTGGTCACCTACGGAACCCAAAAAGGGCTCGACCGGCTCGAGGCCGCCTCGGGATCATTCAAGCATCTCCACGTCACGCTCCTCAAGCCTGGCTACGAAGTCTACGGGCTCAAGATCACCGAGATGCCGGCCGCAGCGCACAAAGAGCCGCTGCTCTACGCCGAACGCATTGAAATGAGCTGGTCGTGGCGCGCTCTATTTCACGGCAAGTTGGTGCGGCGCATCGATATCTATCGCGCTCGGGTGATGGTGCCGATGCGCTCGGGCGGCAAGAGTAAACCGTCGCAGCCGCCGCTCGAGATCGCCAAGACATTGGAGTCGGTCCCGTCGGCCGGCCTGGAGCGACTGGCGCTGCGCGATAGCCAGGTGGTGCTCGTCGATCAAGAGCACGACGGGCAGCGCCTGTGGGTGCATGGGCTCGACCTCACGGTCGAGAATCTGGCCTCGCGTAAAGAGCTCATGCATGGGCTACCGATGCTGGTGACGGCGCGCGCTTGGTTGCAGAAAACGGGCGCGCTCAGTGTGTTCTTGACGTTGGATCCGTTCGACCAAGGCGTCACCTTCGCCGGCTCTGCCGAACTCAAGCATATGCAGCTGAGTGATCTTTACCAGTTCACCAAGATCAAGGGCCTGAGCATTACGGATGGAAAGATCGACGTTTTTGCGTCGCTGACGTGCAAGCGCGGCGCGCTCAATGGCGGCGTCAAGCCGATTTTGACCAACGTCCATGTCGAGGCTGCCGACGACAAGATCGGTGACAAAGTGAAGGCGGCGCTGGCCGATGTCGGGGTCAATCTGCTGTCCGATCGGGTGCCCGGTCGCAATGCCGTCGCGACGCTCATTCCCATTCACGGCGACCTCAACCATCCCGACGTGCAGCTCGTGCCGACCATTTTGGCGGTGTTGCGCAATGCCTGGGTCGAAGGCCTTTCGGCCAGCCTGTCCGATACCCCGCCCCCACAAGCGGGTAAGAAGCAGGGCTTGATTGCCCAGACCATTCAAGCGCTCGACAAAGATTCGCCCAAACCGATCAAAGCCCAACCCAAGGACAAAAAGTGAAGCGTCTCGTTTACCTCGCGATCGTCACCCTCATGGCTTTGGCTGGCTGCCACTCCCACGAAGTTCGCGGCGACCGCAAGGTCACGGATCAGAAATCGGACAAGCCGAACGAAGATAAATCCGGTAACGGCGACAAGAGCGCGGGCAAGAGCAAGCCGACCCGCCAAATTCACTCCGAGCGTCCGGTGCGTACGACCGCGGCCGGCTTCTTCGACGCCGCGACGGTCAAGAAGATCCAAGCCGCGCTGGCCCAGCATGGCCAAAAGGTCGAAGTGACCGGCGAGCTCGACGGAGCAACGCAGGGTGCCATTCAGCGCTTTCAAAAGGCCAACGCTCAGCCGGAAACCGGCTACCCCGACTACGACACCATCGGGCGTCTCGGCCTCGATCCCAAGCAGATTTATCTTGGGCCCGCGGCCAGCAAAAAATAGCGACGAGGAGCGACATGGCTGACACGTATCAGGCAAGTGCTGGACCCGCGACTCCCCGCCGCGGCCGACTGCGCCAGATCTTCGGGTGGTTCAAAGATGCCGGCGTTGACTGGCTCGACGACCACGCCGCGCAGCTGGGCGCTTCGCTGGCCTATTACGCCATTTTTGCCGTCGGTCCCCTGCTGCTGATCGCCATCTCGGTGGCCGGTTTGGTCTTCGGCCACGACGCCGCGCAGAACCAGATTGTGCACACGCTGCGCGACTACATCGGCAAGCCGGGCGCCGAAATGGTGCAGACCATCGTGAAGCAGTCGGCGCATCCGAGCGCGAGCATTTTGGGAACCATCGCCGGGGTTGGGCTTCTCCTGTTCGGAGCGACCGCGGTCTTCGGGCAGCTCGACGATGCACTGGCGCTCATCTGGCACGTCAAGCCTTCGCAAGAGCCAGGTTGGAAATCGTATTTGAAGCAGCGCTTCTTATCGCTGACGATGGTGCTCGGCACCGGGTTCTTGCTGATGGTCTCGCTCTTGGTGTCGGCGGCGGCAACCATCGTGGGCAAGTTCTTCAGTAGCCAACTGCCAGGCGGGCAGTTCGTCTGGGAAGTGATCAACTTCGTATTTCAGCTGGTGATCATCAGCGGCGTTTTTGCGCTGATTTTTAAGCTGCTGCCGCGGACGGTCAAGCTGTTCTGGAGCGACGTGTGGCGCTCCGCTCTGATTACCGGGGGCCTCTTCACCGGCGGAAAATTCCTGCTGGGTTTGTACATTGAAAAGGGTGACGTCGGCTCGGCGTACGGCGCCGCCGGGTCATTGATCGGTATTCTGGTGTGGATCTATTACGCCGCGCAGATTCTCTTCTTTGGCGTCGAGCTGACCAAGGTCTACGCCAGCCAATTCGGCTCGTGTGCGCCAGGCGGCGCCAACGAGCAAGCGCGAAAAGACGCGACGTTGCCCGAGGCTGCGCTGGAGACCCCGCCGCCGCCAAAATCGTCGGCGCGCGGATCGTCGCCAAAATCGTCGTAGCCGGCGTCGCCGCCGCAAGGACATCGATCCTCAGGTGAGGATCGCAAGCACCTACCTGCAGCCGTCGTTACGCTTTGTCGACTTCGACGGGCGACTTCTTGGTCTCGACGATTTCCTTCTTGGGGGTCACGTCGATCTCGTCGTGCGACGCCGTCGCGCGCTTGAAATTCTTGATGCTGCGCCCGAGCGCATCTCCAATCTGCGGCAGCTTATTGGCGCCGAACAGGAGGAGAACGATGATCAGGAGGACGACCAGCTCGCCAAAACCAAGGCCCATGCGGTGTCGTCTAGCACCATTTTTTGACGCTGTCGAACCGGCGAGCGGATTTGTGTGAAAATTTGTCGCGTCGCACCGACGGGTCTAGCGTGTGTTCATGCGACCACGCGCCAAAAGACGTATCGGCGTCG
>JBBQIO010000490.1:0-3894 GCA_038325015.1 Polyangia bacterium | reverse complement strand
TCGACGCTGACACGCAAAAGAGTGTGGCCCAGCTGTTCGCGCTAAAGGCGACGCGCGCGCCCTTTTCGATCGACGCCGGCAAGAGCCAGAGCCTGACGTTTGCCGTCACCGCGCCCAAGAAAATCGGCACCTATGCCGTTTTGGCGCGCGCCACCGCCGGCGCATTTTCCGACGGTGAGCTGCGCCCGGTGCCGGTCCTGCCGAGTCGACTGCACCTGATGCAAACGCGCTACGTGTCGCTGCACGATGCCGACAAGCGCACCATGCACTTCAACGATCTGGCGCGCGACGACGACGCCAGCCGGGTCAACGAGCAGCTGGTCGTGACCATCGACGCGCAGCTCTTCTTCTCGGTCCTGCGGGCGCTGCCCTATCTCGTCTCTTACCCCTACGAATGCGCCGAGCAAACGCTCAATCGCTTTTTGTCGACTGCGTTGGTAGCGCGCATGTTCGAGACCACGCCGTCGCTGGCGGTGGCGGCCAAAGAGATGTCGGTGCGCCACACGCGTCTGGCTCCGTGGGATCTCAACGACCCCAATCGGAAGATGGCCACCGAAGAGACGCCCTGGCTACAAGCCTCCGAGGGCAAGGACACGGCGGACGATCAGCAGCTCATCAATATGCTCGACCCGCAGGTCGTGCGTGTGCAGCGTGAGTCTTCGCTCGGTAAATTGCAGAAGTCGCAACTACCGAGCGGCGCCTTTGCCTGGTTCGACGGCGGTCCGCCGTCGCCGTACATCACGCTCTATCTGATGTACGGCTTTGCCAAGGCTGCCGAATTCGGCGTCGACGTGCCCAAAGAGATGGTCACGCGCGGCTGGGAGTATTTGGCGCATTGGGTCGACGAAGAGCTGGCGCGTAAAGAGAGCGAGTGGGATGCCGAGACGTTGACGTTCCTCGACTACGTGGCGTCGAGCTACCCGGATCCGAGCTGGATGGGGAGCGCACTGAACGAGGCGCAGCGGAAGAAGATCTTGGAGTTTTCGTTCCGCCACTGGAAGCAGCACTCACCCTACATGAAGGCACTCTTGGCGTTGACGCTCAAGCGGATGGGGCGCGCGCCCGACGCCAAGCTGGTGTGGGACAGCGTGATGGATTCGGCCAAGAGCGATCGCGACCTGGGCACCTACTGGGCGCCCGAGGATCGCTCCTGGCTTTGGTACAACGACACCATCGAGACCCAGGCCATGGCGCTGCGCACGTTGAGCGAGCTGGAGCCGCAGAACAAAAAGCGCGACGGCTTGGTGCAGTGGCTGTTCTTGAACAAGAAGCTCAGCCAGTGGAAGTCGACGCGCGCGACGGCCGAGGTTCTGTATTCGCTGCTCTATTACATGAAGGCGGAGAACGAGCTCGGTGTGCGCGAGGAGGCCCATGTGCAGATCGGCGCGCGCCCGATGCAGACGCTGACGTTCGAGCCCGAGCACTATGTCGGCAAGGCGCAGATCGTCGTGCCGGGCGCCGAGGTGCACACCGCCGACGCCGATGTCACCGTCGATAAAAAGACCAGAGGGTTCATGTTTGCGTCGACCACCTGGCATTTTTCGACGGAAAAATTGCCCAGCGAAGCCCGCGGCGATTTCTTCGGCGTCGAGCGGCACTATTTTTTGCGTGAGAACAACGGCAAGGAGTGGGTGCTCAAGCCGCTCGTGCCAGGAGCGACGATTCACCCGGGCGACCAGCTCGAGGTGCAGCTGTCGCTGACCACCAAGCACGCCGCCGAGTATGTGCATCTGCGCGATCCGCGCGCCGCGGGCCTCGAGCCCGAGCACGTCGTTTCGCAGTACAAGTGGGACCCGAGCGGCGTCGGCTACTACGAAGAGACGCGCGACAGCGGCGCGAATTTTTTCTTCGAGCGGCTGCCGGTGGGGCAGTACACCTTCAGCTATCGGTTGCGCGCCAATTTAGGCGGCGTGTTTCGCGTTGGACCGGCGACGGTGCAGTCGATGTATGCGCCGGAATTCACCGCCTACTCGACGGGGACGACGCTGAACATCAAGTAGTGTGCTGTCCGGGTAATTGTTTGGATGTTGCGGCTGCCGGATCGGCTCGGGCGCCACGCGCGCGGCCCGACGAATACTGTCTGTATTTGAGGGCAGTGCAACGCAGCGAGCGAGTCGAGGCGGCTGTCGAAAGCCCGCAGAATTAACCGGACAGCACACTAGGGCCGAGCTCAGGGGCGGCGTCTTCCGTAGCTTCCGGCTCGTGCGCCGCCGCGTCCGCCGCCCGGTCGCGGTGCGCCGCCGCGATGGTGCGCATTGACCGCAAACGGTCGCGGTCGGTTGTGATCGTGGCCGGTATTGTCGGCCACCGGCGGAACCTCGGCGCCGCCGGGATTTCCCGCACGCACCGCGCCGACGGGGGGCCGGGGAAGGGGGCGAGCCCCAGCGCGATGCGGATGCTCGTGCACGACTTCGAGCGTGCGCCGCGTCAGCCGCTCGATGTCGCGCAGGTAGGCCCGCTCCTCCTGATCGCAAAACGACAGCGCGATCCCGGTCGCGCCGGCGCGCGCGGTACGGCCGATGCGATGCACGTACGTCTCGGGCACGTTGGGCAAATCGAAGTTGATGACGTGCGTAACGTCATCGATGTCGATGCCGCGCGCCGCAATGTCGGTGGCCACCAGCACGCGGGACTCGCCGCGCTTGAAGCGCACGAGCGCGCGCTCGCGCGCGTTCTGCGATTTGTTGCCGTGGATCGCGTCGGCCGCAACGCCGATGCGCTCGAGGTGCTCGGTGACGCGATTGGCCGCGTGCTTGGTACGGGTGAAGACCAAGGCGCGTTTGATTGCCGGATCCTCGAGCAGATGACCGAGCAGGGCGCGCTTGTCGTTTTTCTCGACGAAGTAGATGCGCTGCTGCACGGTGTCGAGCGTCGACGAAACGGGCGCCACGGCGACCGTCGCCGGGTCGTGCAAAAGTTCGTCGGCCAGCCGCTGCGCCTCGGGCGGCATGGTCGCCGAGAAGAACAGGGTCTGGCGTTTTTTGGGCAAAAGCGCGATCACGCGCCGCACGTCGTGCACGAAGCCCATGTCGAGCATGCGGTCGGCCTCGTCGAGCACGAAGATCTCGAGGCGCGACAGATGAACGATGCGCTGATTGACCAGGTCCAAGAGGCGCCCCGGCGTGGCCACCAGAACGTCGATGCCGCCGCGCAGCGCGCGCTCCTGCGCCGCCTGGCCGACGCCGCCGAAGATCACCGTGTGCTTGTAGCCGAGGTGCTTGCCGTATGCCGCGAAGCTCTCGCCGATCTGCGACGCCAGCTCGCGCGTCGGTGTCAACACGAGCACGGCGATCGGCCGGTCGCCCGACGAGCGCCGCCCCATCTGGACCAGCCGCTGCAAAATAGGCAGCGCAAAGGCCGCAGTCTTGCCGGTCCCGGTCTGGGCCAAACCAAGCAGGTCCCGCCCCTTGATCACCTCGGGAATGGCCTGCACTTGAATCGGAGTCGGCTGGGTATAGCCCTCTTCGGCGACAGCGCGAAGAAGGGGTTCAATCAAAGCAAGCTCGGCGAACGTCATGATCCTCGGGGTTGATGCAAGAAAATCGCGGCAAGCGCGATGGGGGGAGGCTCGTCGAGTTGTGCTCGACGAGTGGGGACGTCTCCCTGTTGCCGCGGGAAGCGCGGTGGGGGGAGGCTCGTTGAGCTGTGCTCGACGAGGGGGGACGGGAACGTCCCCCTGTTGTCGACACTCATCGTCGTCGTTTCAGTCACTGCGAAGTCTTATTGCGCGGGTCGGGCAGTACGCCGCCGCCGCGCGCACTTTGCCATGCAGCTCAGGCGGGATTTCGGTCATGAGCGCTTGCACTTTTTCGTCCTCGCCGAGGCGGAAGACTTCGGGCGCTTCGCCGACGCACACGGCGTGACCCTGGCATACGTCGGTGTCGAGTGTGATGT
>JBBQIO010000489.1:0-3896 GCA_038325015.1 Polyangia bacterium | reverse complement strand
TGGCGAAACACACGCATCGGCTCGTCGGCGTACTGCAGCGTCTGTAAGAGCAGCACGAAATCGGCCGACTCATCGGGCAGCGGCGGATCGTGCATGTCGCCGCGGATGAGCCGCACTTGGGTCAGTCCGCTCTTTTTCAGGCGCCGCGCACCGGCGGCGATCATTTTTTCGTTGAGGTCGATGCCCACCACCGAGCGCGCGCGCGGGGCCAAGAGCTCGACCAGCGCGCCATCGCCACAGCCGAGATCTGCGACGTCGCCAAGCGACGGGATGAGTGCCAGGCCGCGCGCCAGGCTCTCCCAGGTGCGGCCGGGGCTGTAGTGACGGTCGAGCGACCCGGCGACGCGGTCGACCCAACTCTCGCTGACGCCGCGGCGCTCGGCCACGACCTGGTCACGCCGCATGCGGTCGCGGGCCAGATCGGCGTTGCCGTCGCCGTCGCGGTCGGTCTCGGTGCCGCTGTCGAGCATTTGGCGCACCGCCTGCCAGCCGGCCCGCGCAGCGCCGGACAGCTTTCCGGTCGCCATCCGGTAGTAGCGATGGGCGCCATCGATGCGATCGACGGCCAGGTGCGCCTCTTTGAGGCGAGCCAGATGCGTCGAGACGCGTGACTGCGGCACGTCGAGCACGCGCTGCAGCTCGGCCACCGTTAGCTCCTCGTCTTCGAGCAGGCACAGGAGGCGAATCCGGGTCGCGTCTCCCAGCGTGCGGAAGAGCTCCAGTGATTCATCTAGGCTCATGAGACAGCATCCATCTGTCTATCAGGATATGCGGATGGAACAATTGACGCAAGCGCCGGGACCGCGAAGTTGGATTGTCTCGAGATCTGCCGGAGCGGCAGTAGTGTAAGGTAGAGCGTGCCCGACCTGACGCAGCCTCGCGCGACCCGAAGGGCGAAGCCTCTGGTCCTCGTAGTGGACGACGATCGCGACATCGCCGACTCGATTGCCGACGTGCTGCGAGCCAATGATTACGACGTTCGCGTCGCACTGAACGGCAACGATGCGGTGTCCTTTGCGTCGTCGGAACGGCCCGGGTTGGTGCTGCTCGACTGGTTGCTACCGAGCGAGCCGAGTGGCGCCGAGTTGGTGCGGCTCCTGCGCGTCGGCGAGCCGCGGATGCCGCTGGTGGTGCTGTCCGCCGATCACAAGGCCCTGACCGAGGCGCGGGCCGTCGAGGTCAGCGACTATCTGCCCAAGCCGTTCGACGTCGGCGACCTCCTGTTTCTCGTCAATAATCTCTGCGAATAGAACCAAACCGGTGGCCGTGCGTTGAGATCGGCAGCGCTCTGATTGCGTCCTGCTATCGTCGATTGCGAAGCAGGGGAAAGCACTATGCCGATGCCTCTTTTCGACCAGTACGTTGCGCAGTCCCGGCCGAGCCGAAAGCGTCAGGCGCTGATCATCGCATCGGTCGGGCTGCACGCGATCGCCGCGCTCGTGATCATCGTGTGGTCGGTGATTCACGTCGACGAGATCGTCGCGCCGCTGTTGACCCTGACGTTTTTGAACGCCGAGGCGCCAGCCCCTCCGCCCCCTCCGCCGGCGGGCAAAAAATCGGCCGAGCGTAAGGTCAGGCCGGCTGCTCCGACCGTGCCGACGACCGAGCTCGTGCACGCCACGCAGCCTGAGCCGACGACGACGACCGACGAGACCTCGGACGACCCCAATGGTCAGCCCGATGGGCAGCCGGACGGCGATCCCAACGGAGTCCCCGACAGCAACGGTCCGCCGGGCGGCAGCGGGCCGCCGAATCCGGCCCCCAGCGCGCCCCGTACCGTCGCCAGCTTCACGTTGATGGCAGCGCAGCTGCAGCATCCGGATCCACATTTGCCGGAGTTTTTCCGCAACACGCACGCCCACCAGACGGTGTCGGGGCGCTACCGATTCTGCCTCCGCACCGACGGTCAGATCGGCGATGTCAGCGTCGTGTCGGGCATCCCGGGGATGGACCAGACCGTGATTTCGCAGATCAAGTCGGGCTGGACCTACCGGCCGCAGCCGGTGCCCGTGTGCACCGTCGCGGTCATCTCGTTCAAGATCAACTGAACGTAAATGTAGACCGCGGCGCTCAGACCAGGTCGTGCAGCGCTGCGACGAGCCGCTCGACATCGGACTCGTCATTGTACAGATGCGCCGAGGCGCGCAGCGTCCCATCGAGCTGAATTCGGTGGTGCAGTATGTGTGCACAGTGATAACCGCCCGACACCAGGATGGCGTGTGAGTCGGCGAGCATGCGCGCGATGTTGGCCTGGGTCATCGACGGCACCGGCAGCGACATCGTGACCAGGGCGACGCGTCGTTCGGGCGGTACGCCGGCGCCGAGCATGCGCGCGTGCGGCAGCTTGCCCAGCCCCTCGACGAGCTGCGCCGCCAGCCGCTGCGAATGCTTGGCGATCGCCGACAGGCCGATCTTTCGCAGATAGTCGACCGCCGCGCCCAAACCGATGGCGCCTTCGATATTGGGCGTGCCCGCCTCGTAGCGGAAGGGCGCCTCCAACGTCTCGAAGCGGTCTTCGCCGTGGTACGCCACCATGCCGCCGCCGACATTCCACAGGCGCAGCGCTTCGAAGCGATCGCGGCGCACGTAGAGCACCCCGACTCCCGACGGGCCGAGCATCTTGTGCGACGAGAACGCCATGAAATCGCAGTCCAGCGCCCGTACGTCTATGGGTAGGTGCGACACCGACTGCGACGCATCGACCATCACCGGGACGCCCTTTTTGTGTGCAGTTTCAATCCACTCTTCGATCGGCGCCACGACCCCGGTCACGTTGGACACGTGCGCCACTGTGACCAGCTTGGTGCGCGGCGTCATGCGCTCGGCAAGCTGCTCGTAGCGCGGCACGGCGTCGTCGTCGATGTCGACCAACACCGGCTTGGCGCACATCCGCCACGGCATGTAATTCGAATGGTGCTCCGAGGCCGGAAACACCACCTCGTCGTCGCGCTCGAGGCCGAGCCCCTGGGCCAGCAGATTGAATGCTTCGGTGGCGTTGCGGAGAAAGACGATCTCAGCGGGCGAGGCGTTGATCAAGGAAGCGACGGTGTAGCGCGCACGCTCGTATGCGGCGGTCGCCGCCTCCCCGAGGGGGTGGGTGCCACGATGCACATTGGCGCCGATGTCGCTGTAGTAGTGCATCACCGCGTCGATCACCGACTTCGGCTTGGCCGTCGTCGAGGCGCTGTCGAGATAGGTGATAGGCGTGCCGTCGAGCTCTTTGGACAGGAGCGGAAAGTCGCGTTTGCAGCTCGCGATCGCGTCGCCCCCCGTCATCTGATGGCTCATGAGCGCACGCGGCGGTACTTGCCAGATCCCTCGGGCAAGAGCGCGGCCTCCTTGGCGGCGGTCACGTGCGTCCCGAACGCGGTCGACAGCAGCGCCGCTGCGCCGATACCGTCGCTTCCGACGATGTGCAGTATGGGTGCAGTGGAGGGCTCGTTACTAACGGTGAGCTGCCACTCTGTGATGCGTGGCTCGGTGGTGGTGACCAGCTCGTCGATCTCGGCGGCGCTGTAACCGAACGCAAAGTCGCTGATCCGCCCCTCGACCCGCTCCAAAAGATAGCCGTTCTCCGGCAGGCCGCAGCCGCAGCTCCCGGCGTGGACCCGCACTGCGTCGCCCAGCTCGTAGCGTACGAGCGGCATCCAGCTGCGGCCGAGCGTGGTCACCAAGACCGCGGCGCGACGGGATGCGCCAGCGCCCTCGCGATCCCCATCCAACGGCACCAGCTCGATGTGCGAATGGCGCGCATTGTGATGCAGCCGTCCCGATGCGCACTCCATGAACAGCACGCCCGCTTCGGAGGCGCCGTACAGCGAATAGAGCGGACAGTCGAGCACACGTGCAACATCGCGACGGTGGCTCTGCAAAATCTGCTCGTAGGTGAACGCCAC
>JBBQIO010000488.1:0-3906 GCA_038325015.1 Polyangia bacterium | reverse complement strand
ACTCGACGGCGGCCGATGGCCAGACGTCGGTCGAGGTTGTGGTTACGCAGGGCGAGCGACCGATGGCGCGCGACAACAAGCTCATCGGGCGCTTTCACCTGGATGGTCTGCCGCCCGCGCCGCGCGGGATTCCGCAGATTGAGGTGACGTTCGACATCGATGCCAACGGCATCTTGAACGTGCACGCCAAAGACAAGGGCACGAACAAGGAGCAGAAGATCACCATCACCGCGTCGTCCGGCCTGTCGGAGGCCGAGATTCAGCGGATGGTCAAAGAGGCCGAGTCGAACGAGACCGCCGACAAGGCGCGGCGCGAGGCGGTCGAGGCGCGTAACCAGCTCGACTCGCTCGTCTTCCAGATGGAGAAGATGATCGTCGAGAACAAGGATAAGGTCGAAGAGGCGGCGCGTCTGGAAGTCGAAGAGGGGCTAAAGGCGGCCAAGAAGGTCCTCGAAGACAACAAAGAGGCGAGCGACGCAGCCCCGTTCAAGACCGCGTTCGAGCAGCTGCAGAAGGCCTCGTACAAGATGGCCGAGCAGATGTACAAGGGCGCGGCTCCGGCCGGTGGCGACGCAGGGCCCGGCGCGGGCGAAGCGGCGGCGGCGCAGCAGCAGGCGCAGAAGGATGTCATCGACGCCGAGTTCGAAGAGCACCAGTAGTCGTCAGCATTGAGCATTTCAGCCCCTTCGACCGCCCGGTCGAGGGGGCTTTTTTTTGCGCTGCAGCATGCCGCAACTGGCATTCGAAAAATTGCGTGTTACCGTCGAGCTGTGCGCGTCTTTGGCCTGGCCCTGTTGCTGCTGAGCGGTTGTCTCGGGCCGGGCTACTTTGGCGATGGCAGTAGCATCTCGGGTGGCGCCTTCAATCACGGCTATTTGCGCCACGGCGCCAAGCTTCCGCCGGACGGTGAGGGGTACGTCGTCCCGCCGCTGTGGCGGGTGCGCGACTCCAGCTGGGGAACTGACGAGCTCGTTGGCGCGATTCAGCGTGCCGCGCGGCGTGTGCACCGTGAGTACCCGGGGGCGCTGCTCAACATCGGCGACCTGTCAGTGCGTGGTGGCGGCGACAGCGTGCTGCATCGCTCGCACGAAAACGGCCGCGACGCCGACCTCATCTACTATGCGCTCGGCAACGACGGAAAACCGGCGCCCCCGGCCGACTCGATGCCGCGCTATCCGCGACCCGACCTGATGGCCCGGCCGCCGCTACCGCCCGAGCACGGCGTCGTGTTCGGCCCGTTTTCTCCGCGCCGCTTCGATGTCGCGCGCAACTGGGCGCTGGTGCGTGCGCTCCTCGAAGACCCCTATATCGAGGTGCAGTATCTCTTCATCTACAATCACCTGCGCGAACTCTTGCTACAGCACGCGCACGACATCGCCGAGGATCCCGAGCTGATCGCGCGCGCCACCGATCTGTTGCGTCAGCCGGGCGACTCGCTGCCGCATGACGATCATCTACACTTGCGAATCTTTTGCGCGGCGGACGATCGGCCGTTCGGCTGCGCCGATCGTGGGCCGGTGCGCTGGTGGAAGAAGCGCTACAAATACATGGCTCCGACGCGCGACCCCGATCGCCTGGTGGCCCAGCTGGTCGCCGGTCTGGCGCCGCTCGGAGCACTGCTATCGCCGTTGCGTTGAGCGCGCTTTGCGATCGGCGATCCGGCGGCGCCGACACGCTGGGTCACGGAGCCGCCTGGTCATGCGCGAACAGCAGCGCCCAGTTCACGAATGGGCGCAGCTCGATAAGCTCGATTTGCATCATGCCGCGGGCGACCAGTGGGAGCGCGCTTAGCTCACGGCGGGCGGCGTCTGCGTCACGCGGTCCTCCGGTCGGTTGAATCGGTCTCCGTCGAAGCGACGTGGGACGCCTAGCTCTTCGCCGTCGCGCCCATGATCTGCTTAATCGACTCGGTGGCGCGCTCGATATCGCCCTCGTACTTGAGGATCAGGTTGAGCGTGTCCTTGACCAGCTGCTCGTCGAGCCGCTCGGCTTCTAGGTGGACCAGAGCCTTGACCCAGTCGATGGTCTCCGACACGCTCGGCCGCTTTTTCAAGTCGAGCGTGCGCACGTTCTGCACAACGCGTACGACCTCAGCGGCGAGCGTCTTGTTTGCCTCGGGGGCGCGTGCAGCCACAATCTCCTCTTCGCGCGCCGCGTCCGGATAGCCGATGTGCAGATGCAGGCAGCGCCGTTTGAGCGCGTCGGTCAGCTCACGCGCGTTGTTCGACGTCAGGAGAACGAGTGGCACATGGGCCGCGCGCAGCGTCCCCAGCTCGGGGACCGACACTGCAAAATCGCTCAGCACCTCGAGCAGAAACGCCTCGAACTCCGGATCGGCGCGATCGACTTCGGCGATCAGCAGAACCACGCGCGTGGGCGCGCGAATCGCGCGCAAGAGCGGCCGCTGTAGCAAAAAGCGCTCCGAGAAAAACGCGTCTTCCTGCTGCCCCAAACGATCGACCGCTTCGGCCAGCGTCGAAGACCCGCTCGTTACCTCGCCGATCTTGTCGCGCAGGATCTGGGTGTAGAGGAGCTGCTTGGGATAGGCCCATTCGTAGAGCGCTTTGGCCTCGTCGAGCCCCTCGTAGCACTGCAGGCGCACCAACTCGGTATCGAGGGTGGTGGCGAGCGCCTTGGCGAGCTCGGTCTTGCCGACGCCGGCCGGCCCTTCGACGAGCACCGGCTTTTGCAAACGGTCGGCGAGAAATACGCAGGTCGAGATGCGCCGATCGGCGATGTAGCCGAGCGCGCGGAGCCGCGCATCGATGTCGTCGGGAGAGGCAAAATCGGACATGGCAGCGACGATATCACGCCGCCTGTCGGCGACCTCAACGCGGCAAGCCGCCGTCGACATCGAGGTGCTCGCGCTCGGTGGTGCCGACGATCAGGGAGTGCGCCGCCGCTTCGAAGTCGTTCAAGCGATCGGCGGTGTCGCTGGTCGCGGTCATCAGCGTGACGACGTATCCGAGATCGTGATCGACGACGTAAACCTGACGAAGCTGGCGATGCCCGCCGTCGAAGCTGCCGGACAGGCGCGCGCGGGCCGCATCACGCGTGTCGCGCCCCTCTTTCCACTGACCGAAGCCGTGTCGGGTGAGCGCATCACGCGCCCGCAACGCGAGAGTTTGGGCGTCCATGGGGCCGGCCAGCTTTTGCGCGGTCAGGGTCAGGCGTGACCCGTCGTCGTGATTGAGTAGAACCAGCAGACCGGGGTAGCTCGACTGCGGCGCGGCTCGCCAGCCGGGTGGCGCTTCGAAGGCGCGCACGCGCAAGCCGTCGTTGCGGTACAGGCGGTTCGGTCCTGACGCGACCGCTGCCGTCGCCAGCAGGCCAAGGATCACACCCACGATCCGCACGCCCGCAGCGCGCCGAACTGAGACCCGTGCATTGGCTGAATCGACCATCCACCCACGATAGTCGAGCCGCAGTCGTTGTCACGCGTGACGCTCGAGAAATCGATTTCTCGTCGAGGAAATGGCGCGCAGCAAGCGCGACGCGCACGCGGCGATGGGTGAGAGTTTGTTCAGTATCAAAGTCTGTTTAGCGGGCGGTATTTCGCTTGAGTAAAATCTATTGAATAGAATACATTCAATTGCAAGATGGGTGGCCCTTCCAAAGCTCCGCGGAAACCAGCGACCAGCGCCAGTCGCGCGCGCGCCGCTTCTCCGACGGAAAAGGGCGAAGGCCTCCTGCCGGATCCGGAGCTCGACATCATCGAAGGCGCCCATCCGGACGGGCTGACCTCGGCCCAGGTGGTCGAGGTGTTTCGCAGCCGCGGCGTCAAGATCTCCGAAGCGACCTTTCGCAAGTACGTCCAGCTCGGCCTCTTGCCGCGCAGCCGGCGCGTCGGTCGCAAAGGCAAGCATCAGGGGTCGATGGGGCTCTACCCGTCGACCACCGTGCGTC
>JBBQIO010000487.1:0-3910 GCA_038325015.1 Polyangia bacterium | reverse complement strand
GTGCAGTGTGGATTCACTCTAGCGGTCGAAGAGGCCACCATACCCGATCAGCGACTGGCCGCCATCGGCCACGATGATCGACCCGGTGATGTAGCTGGCGCCGGGCGAGCACAAGAACAGTGCAACCTCGGCAATCTCGCTCTTTTGCGCGGCGCGTCCCAGGGGCAGCGCGCCCAGGAATCGACCCGCGGCCTCGGCGTTGGGCGCCAGCCGGCGCATCCCTTCGGTATCGGCGACCGGTCCCGGCGACAGCGAGTTGACGCGCACCCCAAGCTGACCCCATTCGAGCGCCAGCGTTCGCGTCAGCATGTCGACGCCGGCCTTGGCGGCGCACGCGTGCGACTGCAGCGCCGCAGGAATGAACGCCTGCGTGGCCGAGATATTGACGATGCGCGCGCCCGGCCGCCGCAGTCGCTCGAAGCTGGCGCGGCAGGTGTTGTAGGTGCCGATGAGATCGATGTTGATGACCGCGGCAAAGCCGTTCGCCGACATGCCGAGCGCGGGCGCTGCAAAATTGCCGGCCGCGCCGCAGACGACGATATCGATCGGCCCGAAGCAATTGTGCGCCGCAGCGATGGCGCGATCGAGCGCCTCATAACCGCGGACATCGGCCGCTACAGCAAAGGCGCGGCCGCCGCGCTCAACGATGCCAGCGACGGCATGGTCGAGCTTCGCTTGGGTGCGGCCGAGCAGAGTCACGCTCGCGCCATGCGCCGCAAGCGCCTCGGCAATGGCCAAGTTGATGCCGCTGCCGCCGCCGGTGACGAGCGCGTGTTGACCGGCGTACAGGTCCGAAGAGAAGAGTGACATGGCGTCTCCGTCGTTGGCGTTCAGCCGATGATCATGTCTTCCCGCACCAACGGGCCTTCGGAAAAGCGCCGCAGATTGCACGTGTCGAAGACCTCGTGCTTGTCGTCGCCGGTGAGCCAGGCGGCGTAGAGCTCGCCGATGACCGGCGCCATCATGAAGCCGTGGCCGACAAAGCCGCAGGCTAGATAAAAGCCGGGCACGCCCGGTGGCTCGCCCAAAATGGCGCGCCCGTCGGGACTGACGTCGTAGGGCCCGGCCCACTGGCGCAAGACTTTGACCTCGGCCAGACGCGGCATCACCTCGGTCAGGCCGCGCGCAACGGCGCGCAAAAAGGCCAGCCGCGACCCCATACGCACGGTCTCGGAATGAGCGTCTTCGTCGGGACTTTCGGGCACCGTAATGCCGGTGACGATCTCGCCGCGCATCGACTGCGAAAAGTAGAGACCCGAATCGAGGACGCTGACCATCGGGCCCAAAAAGGGCTTGAGCGGCTCGGTCGATAGGATCTCGTGGCGGTGCGGTCGATTGGGCAGCTCGACGCCGAGCATGCGCGCTACCGAGGGCGACCAAGCACCGGCGCAATTGATGAGCCGGCGACATTCGAGGGCGCCCTTGCTCGTCGCCAGCCGGAAGCCTTGGCTAGTGCGCTCGATGGCCCCGACGTCGGTGTAAAGATGGATCTGCACGCCGCGCTTGAGCGCCTGCGTCGCGTAGCCCCACAAAAACGGCCACGGAAACAGCACGCCGTCTTCGGGGTTGTAGGAGGCGCACATAAAGCCGTCGACGCGCAGCTCGGGCACGATTTTTTGCGCCTCTTTGGGCGAGAGCAGCCGCGTCGGCACGCCAATCTCGTTTTGCAGGACGGCATTGCGCTCCATGCGGCCGCGCTCGACCTCGGTCTTGCCGAGGAACAGGTAGCCGCCTTGGCGAAACCAGACGTTGACGCCGATCTCCTGTGCAAAGCCTCGACACAGGGCGATCGATCGCTGCATCAAGCGAATGTTCTCTTCGGTCGACCACTGCATGCGCACGCCGCCGCCGTTGCGACCGGACGCGCCTTGCGCAAAATAACCGCGCTCGAGGACGACGACGTCCGTCAGGCCGCGCTTGGCCAGTTGATAGGCGATCGACAGCCCCATCACGCCGCCGCCGATAATTGCGATTTCGGCGCGCTTGGGCAGAGGGCCGGTGGTCGGCTGGACGCCCTTCATTCGTCGTCGCTGCCCGTGGATGACGACGGAGGCGCCTGTGCAGCCAAGGTCCGCAGCGAGACCGCGCCGAGCGGTGGTCGCGCGGTGAAGGGCAAAACGCCGTGCGGCGCTCCGGCGACGGCGCATGCGCGCGCGGCGTGCACCATGCATTCTTGCCCTTGGCATGGGCCGGTGCCGAGCCCGGTGTAGCGCTTGAGCTCTTCGACCGAAACGTAGCCGAGCCCGATCGCGTGGTGCAGATCGTCGAGCGTGACGTCTTCGCAGCGACAGACGATGACTTTGCCGCTCATTAGGTCTGCGGCCTCACCCGGCCAGCGATTGCGCCACAGCGGCGCCGATGCGGGCCCCATCGGCCGCGGCCGCCACCGGATCGCGCGCGCCGCAGACATCGCCGGCCGCGAACACTCCACCGATGTCAGTGGCGCCCGTTTCCTCGTCGGTGCGGCAGATGAACCCGCCCCCCTCGTCGGAAAAAGCAACGGCCGCGCCATGCATGCGCAGAAGCTCACTGGCCGGCGCCGGACGCGCCGCAACCGCGACCAGGTCGCAGGCGATCTTGCGCGTCGTCGAGCCATCGGCAACTTCGAGCGAGCGCACCCAACCGCGCCCGTGCGCCGCTACCGGGCGCACCACGTTGCCGTCGATGCGTGTGACCTGGGCGCCGCGCTCGGTCAGCGCTTCGGCGAGCGCCAGAGCATACGGACCATCGCCGACGACGATCGGCCGTCTCGCCGGCAACACTCCGTATTGCAACAGCAACCGTCCGACGGCGCGGGCCGCCATTACGCCAGGCCGGTCGTTGTCGACGAACAGCGCGTTCTGCTCGTAGCTGCCGGTGGCGTAGACGTAGCTTTCGGCAGTCAACTCGACAAGCCCGTGGGGTCCGTCGACCGCGAGCAGCCCGGGTCGCGCGTCGACGTTTGAAAGTGCAGTGGCAATATCCTCGCCGTACCAGGCGAACGCTGTGCACGTCGACCACAGCTCAGCGCCTGCGGCGAGCGCCGCGGCCACTCGCTCGGTGGCCACGCCGCGGCCGTGTGCCGGATGGGTCAAATACGAGCCTCCCGGTTCGAGCTGCTGATCGACGATCACCGTCGACAAGCCGGCCGTCGCCGTAGCCGTCGCGACCGCCAATCCCGCCGGTCCGCCGCCCACCACCGCGACGCGAAAATGGCGTCGTCCGGAAGCGGGATGCTGGGCGCGAACGATAGCCGTGGTACCTCGTTCGTCCGGCAAGCGGCCGAGGCCGCCAAGCTCGCGCACGACTTTTTGCAGGATCTGATTGAGCGCACGCGGCGAGGTCATCATCGTGTGATGGTCCATGCCGCGGGCGAACAAAAAGTCGGCGGCGCCCAGCACGTCGAAGCGCCCCGACGGAAACGTGTTCTGCCGCTCGATCTTCAAGCCATGCGACACCGGCGTGCGGCACGCCTTGATGTTGGGCCGGCCGTCGATGCGCATCAGGCACGCGCCGCAGTGGCCGGACAGACAGAAGAAGCCGCGCGGCCGATGGTACTTGACCGAACGCGACAAGATGCGCTCCCCGGCGACCAATAGCGCCACGGCCACGCTCTGACCGGCACGCGCCGGGACGGCACGCCCTTCGAGCTCGATGGTCATGACGGTGGGGAGCTCGCGCGAACGTTCCAAGGGCCATCATTGGATTGCTGGCGGCGTCGATTGTCAACGTGGTCAAAGTCGTCGGGCGATGTATCTTTTCGCCCATGTCCAACGCCTATCCGCTGCCGCCACCGAGAAACGAGCCGGTGCTCCCATACAGTCATGGATCCGCCGAAAAAAAAGAGCTACTGGCAATGCTCGCGCGGCTCGCGGGCACGCCGACCGAGATTCGGCCGATCATCAACGGCCAAGAGCGGGGGACACCCGAC
>JBBQIO010000486.1:0-3919 GCA_038325015.1 Polyangia bacterium | reverse complement strand
CCTTGTGGATCTGCGCGCCCAGCTCGCGGATGCGTGCGGCAATCGCCTCGGCCGAGTAGAGCTCCTTGATGTTCTTCTTTTCCACTGGGCCCCCTAGACGAAGCTGTTGTTGATGATCTCGCCGAGCCCGCCGCCGCCCGGCACGATGTAGTGCTCGTCGGTCAGGCCGCGCTCTTCATCCCAGCGCGTCCCCGGCATCGTATGCAGGACGTCGGGCGCCGACAGTCCGCGGTCGAGCCGCAGCGCGTAGACGAGAACATCCGGGTGTCGCGCGCGCACGTGCCGCACGTACTCCGGCGTGATGATGAGATGCAGCGCCACCACCTTGGCCGGCTTGCCGTAGTCGGCGCCGTATTGCTGCAGGACCTTGGACACCGTTGACCCGGTGGCGCCCATCGGATCCGGAATGAGCACGACGCGCCCCTCGACCGAACCGCCGATCTTCGAGGCGTACAGGTCCGCCCCGGTCACGCCGCCTTGTGCATCCACAGTGCGCGCCAGTGCGAGATGATCCTGTCGAACGGCCTGCGGAACCAGTAGCTGATTGAGAAAATCGTAGGCGATCTGCGAAGGCAACAGCCCGGCGCGCGCGACCGCGACGACCACCGCTGCGGTGTCGGTGCGCGTGCATTCGCCTGACCACACGCCGGCGGGCGTCACGGCGTGCATGCGCGTCTGCGCCGTCGTCGTCTGCCGCGGGAACTCGTTGGCCACCACCTCGTGCAAGAGCCCGCGATAGAGCTCACCGACCAGCCGATTGACCTCCGGCTGAATCGTCGTCGGGGCGCACAGCTTGTTCAGAAGCGCGAGCGCCAGTGGATCGTTGAGGACGTGCACGGTTTCGCCATAGCGGTGCTCGATCTCGCGCGGCAACCTGGAGCTGGTCGGCATAGGGCTCATCCTCGTCGGAAACGGCGCATGCTACTGCGTGAAAAGAGCGGGGTCGAGTGGGACGTCGAGCGCGGCGGCGCTGACCTGCACACGCACGTGATAGCCGTGAGCGGGCGCGTCGACCTCGATGCGCGTTGGCACGGCGCGACCGTCGACCTGGTGAAAGTCGGAGAGGCGCACGGCGCGCTCGGCCTCGTGCACCCACACTCCTTGTGCATCGACCGTCGTCGTGCGCTCGGGCGGTGCCGGCGATAGCAGATAGGCCGCTGCGAGATCCGCGGCCACGGAGCGCACCACCTGAGCGAACGCGTCACTCTTCGGCAGCACCCCACCGAGCACGGCGACTCGCCCGTCGACGTCGAGCAGATCGAACAGGGTTAACCCCCCGGGACCGAGGGCGCGCAGCCGAAAGCGATCCGGCCGCGCTACCGCTAGCGCCGCGCGCATCGAGCGTCGCTCGACGACGCCATCCTTTCGTGTCACTTCGAGCTGCACGAGCTGTTCGGCCTGCATCGTCTTCCAGCCCGACTCGATGGTCGCGGCAGCGGGGGGATGGGCGTCGAGCGTCGCGCCCGAATGCGCACAGCCGATGCACAGCGCGGTCGTGAGCACGAGCGCGCGCACTCAGCGGGCCGATCGTGAAGCGGGTGAAGGCGGCCGCTTCCAGGCCAACGAGCCGAGAACCAGCCAGATCACGCGCAGGGTGTCCGAGCCGCCGTGAAAATTGCTGTGATGGTCGGTCGGATAGATCGTGTCGACCGGCACCTCGACGAACGGCAACCCGAGCCGCGCCGCCAAGAGAAGCAGCTCGGCCTCGGTATCGAAGCGGCGCGACCGCAGCTGCACGTGGTCCCACAGCACGCGTGGATAGAGGCGAAAACCCGACTGCGAATCGTGCAGCGCGCGGCCTGTAAAGCGCGAGATCCAGAAGGTCGAGATGCGATTGCCGATGCGGCTGCGGCGCGGCATGCGGTTGGCCGCGAAAGACCGTACGCCGATGATCAGGGCGTCGTGCTGCCGTAGGTGGGCCTCGATCAGCCGCGGAATCTCGGCCGGGTCGTGCTGTCCGTCGGCGTCGAGTGTCACGACACCGGTGGCGTTGGTTCGCGACGCGCATGCAAACGCCGTCGCCAGAGCGGCGCCCTTGCCGTGATTGCGCGGATGGCGCAGCACAATCGCGCCCGCGGCCTCGGCGACTCCTGCCGAGTCATCGCTCGACCCGTCGTCGACGACCACGACGGGCGCGCCGGAACGCCGCGCCGCGCGCACGATCTCGCCGACCTTCTTGGCGCCGTTGAAGCAGGGGATGGCGACGAGGATCATTCGTCTTCGATCGCAAAGGTGAGCTCGCCAGCGGTCAGCCGGCGCTCGCCCACCAGCGCCTCGCCATGAACGCGCAAGAGCGCCCCGAGCTGCGCGCCTCGTCGCACCCGCAAGGTCACGCGGTCACCGACCTGGGCTCGCTCACCAAAGGTAAAACCGGCGGCGGCCACCAAAAGACCGCGATGCGCGCCGCGTCGCTGATCCACCATGCACGCCGCGGTCTGCGCCAACGCCTCGACGACCAGGAGCTCCGGCATGCCGCCCTTGAGCCACGCGTCGTTGCCGGTGACCAACTTTTCAGCCACCGCCGTGTCGTCGGTCGCCGAGAGCAAACGGTCGATGAACACGAACGGCGGGCCATGCGGCAGCCGCGTCAGCCCGCCATCAGGCCCGGGTGTTGTATTTGCCGACACCATGAAGGGTGACTGCATAACCGCTTTTGAGCCCCGCGTGCTACACCAAAACCGTGGCCAATCTGATGTCAGCGCTCGTCCTGGCCCTGGTCTTGGGTGGTTGCGCGCATCCGTTGGCCCGTCCCCCGACTGCGCAGATCGTCCAGATGGAGCCGCTCCTGTTTGCCGTGCAGCCCGGCGGCCACGTCGCCATCATCGATGCTGCGCAGCTGTTCGACGCGGCGCGCGGCGCCTATGCGCAGGGTCGCTACAGCGAGGCCGCCGCGGGCTTCGATCGGGTCGCGCACGAATTCGCCGAGAGCAACCAGGCCGGCCCCGCACTGTACAACGCCGGCCTGGCCTGGGAGGCCGCGGGCGAGCTGGTGCAGGCGGCCGCCCGCTACGAAGAGCTGGCCGGTCGCACGCGCTCGTGCCGCGATCACTGCGATGATCTCTTCGATGCGCTGTTTCGCCTCGGCGCGGCCGACGCGGCGCGGTCCGACTGGCCGCGCGCTGAACAGGTCTACAGCGAAGTCATCGCGCGCGCCGAGGCGACGGTTTCGGATCGCGTCGAGGCGCTCGGGCGTCGGGCCGAATGCGAGTTCAAGCGGCACGACTTCGATGCCGCCGAACGGACCATTCGCTCGCAGCAGGCCCTGGTGCGCGCCAACGAAACGGTCGAACGCCTGGACACCGATTTTTTCGTCGCAATGGGTGCATTTTACCTTGCACGAATCGCGCAAGAAGACGCGCGCGTAATGCCACTTCGGCCGGGCGACGCGCAGCTCAAGCACGACCTCGAGGCCAAGGCGACCCTGCTTTTGACCGCCCAGACGCGCTATCTCGACACCATTCGCATCAAGAATCCAGAGTGGGCGACCGCCGCCGGCTTCCAGCTCGGCGCGCTCTATCGCCAGTTTTATGACGACATCGTGGGCGCCCCCATTCCCCCATCGCTGACCGGCGAAGCGCGCCAGGTTTATCTTGAGGAGGTGCGCGACAAAGTCAGCAACCTCCTGCGCAAAGCCGCAGCGGTGCATGAGCGCAACCTCTTGATGGCCGAGCGCGTCGGCGTGCATAACGAATGGGTCACGCGCTCGACCTCCGAGCTCGAAGAGCTGCGCCGTCTGCTCGTGCCGGGCGCGGCGCGCCACCCCCCCTCGTCCGAGGACGTTTTGCAGGACGCTCCGCCGCTGCCCGAAAAGCCCCGTCCGCGACGGCTCGACGACTCGATTCCACCCCCTGCCGTCCTGTGACGATCGACTCGAAAACCCTTGACTCGCTCAAAGTCGCGGGCTATGACGTGCTCCTTT
>JBBQIO010000485.1:0-3928 GCA_038325015.1 Polyangia bacterium | reverse complement strand
GGGGCTGGCGTTGGTCAAACGCATCGTCGAGCGGCATGGTGGCTCGGTCCGCTATGCACCGCTCGGCAAGGGGGCGCGCTTCGTCGTGCGGTTCGCGGTCGAGCCCGATGCGTAGGATCCTGGTGGTCGATGACAACCTGGCGTTTGCCGAAAACCTGGCCGAGATCGTCGACGATTCCGGCACCGCCGAGGCGGTGGTCGCAAGCTCGGGCGCCCGCGCGCTGGAGCTACTGAGCGCCGGTCAATTCGATGCCATGGTCACGGACATGCGCATGCCGCGGATGAACGGCACGCAGCTCATTCAACGCGCACGCCAGATCGATGCCGGCCTGCCGATCGTCGTCGTCACTGCGTTCACCGGACACGACGATCTTTCCACCGCGATGCACGAAGGGCTGCTCTCCGTGCTGCCCAAACCGGTGCCGATTCCCGAGCTGCTCGACCTTTTACTGAAGGTCAAGCGGCGCGGGTAGCCCTTACGCCTGCTCCAGCGAATGGCTGAATTTGCGTAGCTCAGCGACGAGCTCGTCGATGGCCTCGCGCGAGGCCTGTGCCAGATGCCCGATGAAATGGTCGGTCTTGGCGTCGAGACGCGTCCATTGATCGCGCGCCTCCATCCCGGCGAGGTGGATCCGCACTCGAATCTCATCGCGCAAGGTGTGAACCGAGTCGCGGACGTCTTCGAGCTTGTGAATGACCTTCGTTCTCTGACTCATGGCAGAACCTCCGATGGTGGTTCGTGCAACAACCCGACCACCTTTGGCAGGGGCGGTTACGAGTAGGGAGTCGAGGTCGCGCGCAATCCTTGCGGCGACGGAGCGCGACGACGCAATGGCTGCGCGGTGACGCGGCGATTCAGCTCCGCCGCGGCAGGTGAATTACGAAGCGGGCGCCGCCGACTTCGCCGCGCTCGACGGTGAGCGTGCCGCCGTGCTGGGCCACGACCGAGTGCACGAGCGGCAGGCCGAGGCCGCTGCCTTTGTCCTTGGTGGTGAAAAAAGGCTCGAAGATGCGCTCGCGAACCTCTTCGGGAACGCCCGGACCGCTGTCTTCGACCGCGATCATCGCGTCCGCCTCGTAGGCGCCGGTCTCGACGCGCACCCAGCCGCCCGGCGGCGTCGCTTGCACCGCGTTGAGCACCAGATTGACGAGCACTTGCTGGAGCTGCGCAGGATCGACGTCGAGCCGGGGCAGGGGATCGAGGCGGGTCCGCAGCACTAGCTGCGCGTCGACCGCCTGCGGCTGCAATAGATCGACCACGTGCTGCGCGAGCTGCGGCAAGTCCGTGGCGGTGGGGGCGAGCTCACGCGGCCGGGAAAACTGCAGGAATTCGTCGAGGAAAGCCGCCAGGCGCTTGATCTCGGTCTGCACGATGGCGAGCGGCTCGAAGATATCGGCAGGCAGCCCGTCGAGGCGACTGAGCCGTCGTTCGAGCACCATGAGCTGTAGCGCCGCCGCGTTCAGTGGGTTCTTGATCTCGTGCGACAGGCCGGCCGCCAGCGCGCCGACCGCGGCCAGCTTTTCCGCCCGTTGCGCACGTCGCGCCAGCTCTCGACCGTGGACCACGAGGTGCACCTGCTGCATTGCCTGCGCCACCGTGAGCAGCAGATCCCCCGGCGGGGTTGGCTTCACCAGATAGGCAAATGCGCCCGCCCGCAACGCCGCCGCCGCCGACTCCGTCGAGGCGTGACCGGTCACGAGAACGAATTGCGCGTCCGGCACTTGCCGTTTGAGCTCGCGCGCCAGCTCCGTCCCATCGCCGTCGGGAAGGCGCAGATCGACGAGCGCCACTTCGAACCCGTGTGCAGCCTCGATGCGCGCGGACGCGCAGCTGTCCGCACGGCGGGTCTGGTAGCCGGCGTCTTCCAGGATCTCGCTGATGTTGTCGACGAGCGCTACGCTGTCGTCGATGAGCAGGACGACACCACTGGAGTTACTCACGCGGGGCGCGCGTCGCTGGGGGGCAAAGTCATCGTCGGATTTAGGAGACGGGCGGTTTGCGTCGGCGCAGCACCGGCGCGTGGCCGGTGCTGCTACCGTTGCGCGTCCCTGAGGAGCTTCAGAAAGCTAGATCATGTCCTTGAGCGCCTTGAGGGCACGGACCTTGACCTTGGTGGAGGCCTTTTTCGCGGCGACGTTCATCGTCTCGCCCGGCTTGAAAGGGTTCGGCACATTCTTGCGCGCCGGCTTCGCGGGGACGCTCTTACGCTCGACTTTGACCAAGCCTGGGAGCGCAAAGACGCCCGACCCACGCTTGCCAATGCTCTTTTCGATCTGCCCGTTGAGCGCCGTGAAGACAGCGGCGACCTGCTGCTTGCTGAGCTCGGTCTGTTCCGCGATTGCGGCAAAAATTTCTGTCTTCGTCGGCGACTTCGGGGCTGCGGTCTTTGCCATTTCGGTTTTTCCCTTTCGGTATTTGGTGAGCTCTTCGGTGACTCAGGCGTGTGGCGGGCGCAGCATACGTCGTGGCTCTCGCCAATCCAAGCATCTCGAAGCGGTTATCAGGCGAGTATTGGCGGAAAGAACGAAGGCAAAGGGTCCGGGGATGAACAACTCGCTCGTTGTCGCCCCCGATGCATCCCGGCTGGCTGCCTTGCTCTTCGGTCACTGGCCGACGGGCCAGCCCCGCCTCGCGCCTTGCCGTCCGGGCGCCTGGTGACCGCGAGTCGATCGATCTGTTCATCCCCGGGCCCTATCCCGGTGCTCGATTGCGTTGACCAAGCGAGGGCGCGCTCGCGATCTTCGAGCAGAGCAGAGGTTTGGCTGGCAGTCAGGCTTGCCGAAGAGCTGCACCTTCACCCGGTTGCGTTTCGCGATCGGCTCGCAACGGCTGCAGGGTCTGCCGTACAGATGGCTCGGGCCCTGCAGTGGAACGGGTCATGATCAAGACAACCAGTTTCGAGGACTCGTTGACGACGGGTCCGAAGGATGGGGTCTACCTCTATTTTACGGAGCAAAAAATGGCGGACCCCGCAGGGACTGCGGCGCGGGCGCTACTCAGCAGGTACCGTTGAAATGCTCGGTGTGATGTACAGGCGGAGTGCAGCGAGACAGATGGGAAGCACACCGAAAAGGAGAAAGACACTATCGCCGACGATTCGGATCCATTCGAGCGTGTGAAATAGCCCGTGCATTGAATAGTCCAACCGTCGGGCATGCCAATACCCGTTCGCTAAAGAATCCCATAGCTGAAGCACGCCCGCCGGGAAGAGGTCGAGCAGGATCATCAGGCCGAGTCCGACGTTCAGCCCCCAAAACCCCACCCGCACATATGATTCGACCTTGTTCCACGCGGAATCCGTGTGCATCGCCCTCATACAGAAAATGAGCACACCGAGACCGAGCATGCCGAAGACACCGAACATCGCGGCGTGACCGTGATTGGCCGTCAGTACGGTGCCTACTTCAAAGTAGGAGACGATCGGCATGTTAATCAAGAACCCAAAGATTCCAGCGCCGACGAAATTCCAGACGCCGACTGCCACGAAGAAATAGATCGCCCATTTATGTTTGGCCGCAGGATGGTCGGCTTGTCCCGAGATAGCCGTTTTCCGGAGCTTGATGAAGCCCGACGAATCCAGCGTCAAGAGCGTCAATGGAACGACCTCCAAAGCGGAGAAGCACGCCGCGAGGCCCATGTTCAAAGTGCCTTGTCCAGTGAAGTACCAGTGATGCCCAGTTCCGATAATTCCGCCGCCCAAAAAGAGGATCGCGTCAAGATAGATGAGTCGCGTCGCCGTCCGGCGAGTTACCAGGCCGAGATGGAGGAACATGATTGCGACGAGCACCGTGGCGAATAGCTCGAAAAACCCCTCCACCCACAGATGGATAATCCAGAAGCGCCAATTGTCGATGATCGCAAAGTTTGTCGTCGGGCCGTAGAACGTCGCGGGCAAATAGAACAGCGGGATTGCGGTCGCGGCATAAA
>JBBQIO010000484.1:0-3936 GCA_038325015.1 Polyangia bacterium | reverse complement strand
ACATGCGGCAGTTGTAACGCCGTCTTCGGAGCATTGCGTCAATTTCCGCGTGTGTGGCGTGATCATGATGCGGTTTGGCGTGATCACGATGCAGTTGTCGCCGACCTTCTTGGGCGCAGACCCAATCGATTGATTACATGGTGACATGTCACGTCACCGCGCTAGTACCTCGCCGGATAATTCATGGCTGCCACGGTAGGATCGGCTCTATGCCACGACCGAGTTGGTGGCACTCGCGGACCCGCGATCGCAGCTTCTCCGCGGCGGCTTCGGGTTCCGGTGTTTCGACAGGGCCTGCTACATATCGCTCCCGCCGATTGCCGTCTCCATCGTCGACGTCCGACCGGCGAGCTCCGCTTGAACGCGGCCTTTTTGTGAGCGGCCTATTCGCTCGTCGGCAAGGCCAACTGCACAGTGTCGTCGAGCTTCGCCGGGGCCGACCCCGTGGCGATCGGCTCGTGGCACGAGTCGCACGCCTGTCCGAGCGTCTTGTTCGTTCCGTCGCTGGCCTTGGCCACGTGGGTACCATCGTGACAGCGAAAGCAGCCGACATTGCCGTCGCCCTGATGCGATAGATTGCTGCGATAGGTTCCCCAGCCGAGCTTCATCGCCGGATAAACATTCAACAGATAAAGGTTTGCCAACCCCTTGGCGGACGCATCGAGGTCCACCCCCGTGACCGCAATCTCGGGATGCGCGCGATGATAGCTCTCGGTCAATTCGCGACGGAAAAACGCCTCTGTGCCCTGCCGTGGCACGGTGGACCGTGCCAGCAACTCCGCTCCCATCTGAGCTACGAAAGGAACCTTGACGCTCAGAAGCCCAGTCGCCAGCGCCCGGTCGATCGCTGCTTTGGGTGAGCCGTCGAACACGTGGGTAGGTCGGTTGTGGCAATCGACGCAATCCATTGTGCGTTCGCCAAGCGCCTTTCCAGTTGATCCCGGTGGCACGAACGAAGCCACGAGCGCGTGTTTTTCGTACACGTCGATCTTGCCAATTTTTTCGCGTTCCTCGTCGAGATATTCATAGCGAATTTCGACATCGGGGTTGGTATGCCAATGCGCGCCCTCGTATTTACCCGTACCGGGATTGGGGCCACCGATGTGCAGCATAAGTGCGTTGACGGTTTGGGTGTTCTTCTGGTCAGCCGCAAAGTGTGAATAGAGCTCCAAGCGATTGCCCACATAAACTGATGAGTGGCAGCGCTCGCAGGTCTGCTTACTTGAAAGCAGCTTGCCAACGGGCATCGTGATGGGCGTGTGATAGGTATGCGTCGTCAGCTTCCACATTTGCCCAACGCCGTTGAGCTTGGCCTTGATGTACGAAGACGAGCCAATGTGGCATTCCACGCAGTCGACCTTCGCGTGCGGCGAACGGCGGTAAGCATCCCACTGGGGCTGCATCACCGAGTGGCAGGCGGTGCCACAAAATTTCGGCGAATCCATGTAGTGGATCGACGACTCCGCGGCGTAGCCGACGAGCACGACGTTGACCAGCGTGGCCACGGCGACAAACAAAATGCGGTTACGCGTTACATGGTCGTGAAGTGCCGTTTGAAATGCCGCTTCGATCGGGCTCGGCTGTAACGGCCGTCGTCGTCGGTCCATCCAGAGTCCGATGGGAATGAGCAGCAGGCCGAAGATAAAGAGCATCGGCAGCCCGAGGATAAGAAACGACTCGGTGTACGCGTTTTTGCCCGGTGCGACGAGATCGAGCAGCAAGAATAGAGCGATCGCCAATCCAGCTACGCTGGCGATCACCGATCCCAGAAGGGTGAGCCAGTTTGCCCATAGGCGCGGGATCCATCCGAGCCAGTTTCGTCGTGCCATCAGGAGCCGGCGCGCTGATCGCGCTTGGGGCTTTTCACAGCGTGGGCCCTGAGCGTTCCATTTGATCCATGGATTCCCATACGGAAGGGGCGTTCGTGTATTTGGGGCGTTTTTGTGCCTTGGCCAACTGCCGGACCGAACCAATATGACGCATCAGTCACCCACATCCTATCGAGTCTGATTATTCGTTTCTTGCTGCCTGGCGCTCTGTCCTAGGAGCGAGCCAAAAAAGCCATCCCCATCCAAACCCGTAATACATGTAAGTCTCCTTAGGGCCGAGAGCCCTTAAATAGCTTAGAGCCGAGAGCCCTTAAATTGAATCGTCTGAACAACAGCCGAGCACGCGCCATGCCAGCGCCGTTTGGCGCAAATCCTAAGGGCCCGGGCGTAAGCCTGGAATCGCCCTTGCATCGGGAGCGCTCACCAGAGGAGCTTTCGATGAGTAAGACCGACCTTCAGCTCAAGCGGGACATCGAAAATGAATTGCTGTGGGACCCCAAGGTCAACGCCGCAAAGATCGAGGTCAGCGTTGATGGAGGCGCGGTCGCGCTGTCCGGATCCGTCGATACCTATCCCGAAGCCGGGGCCGCCGAAGATGCGGCCGCGCTGGAACACCGCTGACGCGTTTGGCCGCATTGCGAGGCGCCCTCGAATGCGGGGCGAAGGGAGAGCGTCATCGCCGCGATCACGACGTCCAAGCCCGCCATCGAACGCCCGGGGACAATCGGTGCGGCGATCGCGCTACGTGCCTCGCTCGACGATGCCTCGACGCTGACGCCCGGCGAAAAGGCGGCGCCTCGCGCTAGTCGTTACTCATCCCGTCGAGGGCCGCGATGCTCTTGCCCGGCAACACGAGCGCCGCGGCTGCCACGTTCTGCCGCAGGTGCGCAACGGACGATGTTCCAGGGATGAGTAGGATGTTGGGCGCGCGGTGCAAAAGCCACGCGAGGGCGACCTGCATCGGCGTGGCGTTCAGCTCCTGGGCGACCTCCGATAGCGTCGAGGACTGGAGCGGCGTGAAGCCGCCGAGCGGGAAGAACGGCACGTAGGCGATGCCCTGCTTCGCCAGCACGTCGATGAGCGCGTCGTCGCCTCGATGCGCCAGATTGTAGTGGTTCTGCACACACACTATTTCGGTCAGCCCGCGCGCCTGCTCGACCTGTCGCGCCGTCACGTTGCTCAGGCCGATGTGACGGATGAGCCCCTCTTGTTTGAGCTCGATGAGCACCGCGAGCTCGTTTGCCAGCGGGCCCTCCTCGGGGCCCATCCCCATCATGCGCAGGTTCACGATGTCGATCGCATCCAGGCCGAGGTTGCGCAAATTGTCCAGGGTGGCCGAGCGAATCTCGGCGGGCGAGAGCGCGGGCAGCCACGATTTGTCCGCGCCACGCCGCCCACCGACCTTGGTCACGATCACGAGGCCCTTCGGATAAGGCTGCAGCGTGGCGCGGATGAGCTGATTGGTGAGGTGCGGTCCATAGAAGTCGCTGGTATCGAAGTGGTCGATGCCGGTTGAGATGGCCTCGCGCAGCACCGCCGCAGCCGCTTCAGGGTCGCGCGGCGGTCCCCAGACGTGGGGACCCGCGAGCTGCATGGCGCCGTAGCCCATACGGTGCACCGTCAAAGAGGTGCCAGGGAACGTGAACCGGCCGCCCAGGTTGGGTGGGGTTGTCATCGAGTTGGTCATGCCGCTCAATTTAGCGCTGGCGACTATCCACAGCAGCAAATAGCATGCATGGCACTCATGAATGCCGTTCATGCCAGAGAGCTCGACCTGAACCTGCTACGCGTGCTCGTTGCCGTCGCCGACACGGGATCGGTAACCAAAGCAGCCGCGCGGCTCTACCTGACGCAGTCGGCGGTGAGCGCGGCGCTCGGCCGACTGCGCTCGTCGCTGGCCACTCCCATGCTCGCGCGCCACGGCCGCGGCGTGATCCTCACCAGCCGCGCTGCACGCCTGGTGACCGAGGTCCGTCCGCTGCTCGAGGCGATCCTCCAAGCCTCGCTGGCGCCGGCGCGCTTCGATGCCCGCACCAGCGAACGAACCGTGCGTCTCGGGCTCTCCGATTTTTCCGAGGAGTGGCTGCGACCGCCGCTGCGTCGCCGG